>JAMBLJ010000182.1 GCA_023336815.1 Actinomycetes bacterium | reverse complement strand
TCGCCACACGATCAGATACAGGATGGCGATCCACAGCGGCATGACGAGCGCGAACGCCTTTGTGAAGAGACTGAGGCCGACCAAGAGGCCAAGCATGAGCGCGGTCCGACTTGTTATGTCTCCACGCAGCACCCTGGCAACGAAGTATGTCGTGAGGGAAGCCAGGAGAATCCACAAGTTGTCGTTGTTCACCGATCCCTGAATGTGGATCAATTGCGGGATCGCAAGAGGTACAGCAGCTGCAGCGATTCCTGCCATCCTGTTCCGGCTCAGACGTACCGTTGTGAGGTAGGCGAGCACAGGTATTGCAGCGGCGAAGATGACGTTGCTGGCTCTTGTCACCATGACCACAACGTCATAGGACGCCCTTTCGAGTCCGACGAACGACAGCAGTCCGTAGACAAGACCCATGAGTCCGTAGTACGCAGGGGGGTGCTGCGGCATGCGATTCGGTACTTCCGATTGCACGTCAGCGGCAAGTTCGTCGAAGGTGCTTCTGGCATCGCGGTCGGCAATGTCGGAGGTGTCGAGGTGTTTCCGTCCGAGTCTGGTCGTCCACAGGGATTCGACCGTCTGCTCATTGAGGGACAGACCGTCGAAGGCCGGGTACTCGCGCGCCGTTGCTACATATCGGACGAGATCGAAGTGTTCCGGCTCGTCCGGAGCCCTGTACGTAGGAAGGACGATCGTGTACAGCATCACGAGAGCAATGTTCAGTGCGGTGATCCACCAAACAGCTGCTGGGATTCGGGACGGCGTGTGCACGCTCATGAGACTAGGCAGTAGGGGGCAATGCGTCCCGAAGCCCCAAGAGAACTCGCCTCGCAGCGATGTCGTCGGGAACCGCCGAGATCTCGATTCCGTCAGTGCCAACGTGCGGGCTGACGAACTTGTCTTGCTCAGTCATGGTGGGCGAGATAAGAGAAATTGGATCTGGAGTCGTGTTCCGAATGCGTATCGTGGAGTCGGCAACACACGTCAGGCCCAGGCGCGTCGTCAGCTTGAACGTCAGATCGACACCGGCCTCGGTGAGCGTTCTTCCTTCGATGAAACCCCCTACTGCAAGGAAGTGATCTCTCGCGACGACAAGGTATCTCCCACCAAGCGCGGTCGTGTCTCGGGCGACCTCGAGAAACGGTTCGGGTGCAAGGACCCGACCTGCCCCGTAGGGTGATGCACCTGTGTGGTCGATGGTCCACCCGGCCTCTGCGACACGTCCGTCGGTATCGAGAATCATCGGACCGCATGCAGCGACTCCCTGGAGACGGAGCCAGCCCGAGAGCTGTGTCACGATCGCATCGTCTGGAACTTCGTGGTCTGGCACGAACATGATCGTGTCTTGCGACGCGTCCGCGACGAGTTCGTTCAGCTCGCGCATGGTGAGGTCGTTCGCTCCCGTAATGATGTGAGGCGCCGGTTGTTCCCCGGCGAAGCGGATGGCGAACCGGTACGGCCCGACATCCGGTGCATCGATCACGTTCGCTGCAACCCCTCGCCGTTCGAGGGACGCAGCCAGGCAGGCTCGCGCAGCATCGAGCGCCCATGGCTTGGCGTCCACGTCGTGAGCGACGGATTCTGGGGACTGCCTCCAGTGGTACAGCACCTTGGGAACATGAACGACGACAGCCCCGGACTCCGCAACACGCAGCATCAGGTCGTGATCCTGGGCTCCGGAGAACCGGTCGTTGAACCCTCCGAGGCTCTCGATGGTTGCCTTCTTGATCGCGGTGGCATGGTTTACGTAGTTCATGCCCAGCAAGAGCATGGGCGACCACGCTGGCTTCAGGAATGGCTGCACCCTATCGCCTTCGGGTGTGATCTGATCTTCGTCCGTGTAGGCAACATCTGCATCGGCCAATGCGGTGCCGAGCCATGCCACCGCGTCGGGTGCGAGGACGTCGTCGTGGTCGAGGAATACGAGGACCTCGCCCGAAGCAGCATCGATACCCGTGTTGAGCGATGCAGCTATCCCGCGGTTCTCCTCGTGGGAGACCACCGCCACGTTCGGATGATGGCGAAACCTGTCGAGGACGGCGGCAGTCGTGTCACGTGCTGATGCATCGTCGATGAGTACGAGCTCGATGGGTGCGTACGACTGTTCGAGTGCCGACCGGATCGCTTGTTCCAGGTGATCAGGGTGAGGATCGTGTACGGGACAGATGATCGACACGACACCGACATCCTGCTTCGTCGGGAGGAGCGGATCGTATGCCTCCATCCACGCGTCGTATCCCGCAGCCCCATGGGTGAACGGTTTCCCTGCGATGCGCCACCTGATATAACCGACCAAACGGTCGAGGCTCGACTGACGTTGCGATGGCACGTTCGCCATCTCAGGTCACACGTTGCCAGACGCTCGGCCAACCGAGTGGTACGACAGACCTGCATCCGCAACGTACTGAACGTCGTACAGATTGCGAAAGTCGATGATGGTTGGCGTGGCAGCCATCTCTTTGACCCTTGCGAGATCGAGAGATGCGAACTCGGGCCACTCCGTAAGGATGACGAGTGCCTCCGCATCCACAACCGTCTCGTACGGGCCATCGACGAACTCGACACCGGGAAGCAGAGGTCGAGCATTCTCGATTCCCTGAGGGTCGTATGCCCGGACGATGGCGCCATGGCCTACGAGACCGCGGATGATATCGATGGCAGGGCTTTCCCTGAGGTCATCTGTGTTGGCCTTGAATGTGAGACCCAGTGCGCCGATTCGTTTGCCTGATACGTCTCCGCCGAGGATCCTCACCACTCGCTCGATCATCTGTGCCTTGCGGTTCCGATTGACATCTACCGCAGATGCAACGATGCGCGACGATGCGCCATGGACGTGGCTTGTGTGGAGGAGAGCCTGTGTGTCCTTCGGGAAACAGGAGCCGCCGTACCCCGGTCCGGCATTCAGAAAGGAGTCAGAGATACGCGCGTCCATGCCCATGCCGATGGCGATATCGGTGATCGATGCGTCGGTCTGCTCACAGAGGTCGGCGATCTCGTTGATGAACGACAGCTTGACCGCAAGGAACGCGTTGGATGCGTACTTGATGAGCTCTGCTGTGGCGAGATCGGTGAAGACCGAGTTGGCCCCGAGGTGAAGCAGCGGCTGGTATACCTCCCGAAGGGCCTTTTCAGCTTGTGCGTCTTGCGCCCCGACGACGATCCGGTCCGGATGCATAAAATCCTGCACTGCTGCCCCCTGTTTGAGGAACTCGGGGTTTGAGCCAACCGAAATACCCGCGTCGGGACGAAGGGTCGTGAGCTTGTCTCGCATGCTTCGAGTCGTACCGACCGGCACGGTCGATTTCATCACCACCGTGGTCCCTTCTGCCAGAAGAGGCGCCATCGTCTCGATTGCGGAATCGACGTAGCTGAGGTCTGCTTCGCCCGTGTTCGACGACGGGGTTCCGACCGCAACGAACACCGCGTCCGACTGGGGGATCGCTTCTTCGTAGTTCGTGGTGAACCGAAGCCGAGACGCCGCCGTGTTGCGGATTATGAGTTCTTCAAGGCCAGGCTCGTAGATCGGAACGACACCCTTGTTGAGTAGTTCGATCTTCTTCTCATCGACGTCAAGACACCGAACGGTGTGGCCGAGATCTGATAGGCAGGCGCCTGTGACCAGGCCGACGTATCCCGTGCCGATGATGGTGATGTTCATGTGTTCCGATCGATTCGTCGCGGCGTTCGCCTCATGATATGCAGAGATATTGCGGATTCGTATTCACGCCGATGTGAACGCGGACCACGCCTGTTGTGCGATTCGGTCCTGTCGGACGATCCATGCGTTCGCCCGTTCGGTGGCGAGTGGTGCCGAGGCGAGAAGGCGCTCGCCGGAACGTGCTATCGCTGAGGGATCGTCCAGTTCAGCGATCGTGGTCAGTTCCCTGAGTTCGTCATCGTCGAGGAAGAGATCGGATGTACGCGACACAAGACATGGCACTCCGGTGAGATAGCTCTCGATCGGAGACATCGGGTGACTCTCCGCAAGGGTGACATACAGATTGATATCGACGCTTGCCTGGAGAGATACGAAGTGTTCCCAGGGAAGTGTGCCATGTTCGACAATCGACATGTGTGAGAGATAGGCGACGTCCGGTGTGCTCATCACGTGAGCGGTACCACCCATCAGCGCTGCAGCCCCGAGTTGTGTGGTGACGTTCTTACGCCAGTACGGATCATGGAATACACCGATGTTGAGACCATTCCCAAGCGGGATTGTGGTGATGTCGGGCATCTGCGGCGTCCTGTTGGGAACGTGGAAGGCCTGATAGCCAAGATGCTGGAACACCTCGGCGACACCGATCTTCACGAAGCCGACCCTGGTGAGGTCTCCCGCGGCTTGCATGGCGAGGGCGTCAGACACCGCCTCTGCTTCCCCCGCGTCCGTCCCGTGCTGGGCCATCGATGAATGGATGACCTGCATCACAGACAGACCCAAGGCGCTGGCGTATCGGATGAACGCCTTGGACCCAGGCGGTGAAGCATGAATGATGACGGTGCGCACGCCTGCCTTTCGCATCTCATCCGCCAGATCGGTCTCCAAGTGCGATGTCTCGATCACGGGGTCACCGAACGCGTACGCCGACGTGCGAACACCACGCCATTGTGGATGGCACACCTGCACAGTCACGACATCGTTCGGGTCCACGGTGTTCCAGGCCCCGAACGATCGGTGCACCGAAGCAGGGACATCCCTCGAGGCACCGCCCAGACGTTGCTTCGTGCGTTCAAGCATGGAGGTGCCCCTCAATCGCCTCGACGGATCTATTGACTGAAGTCGCGTCACCGTAGGGCGAGGGCAAGCCAGCGAGACGCGTATGGACCGCCTCGATGTCCTCGAGCCACGACTCAGCGATCGTGCGTATGCCAGGGCCCGGCTCGACAAGCTCGGCGAACGTGCCGAGAACCTCAGGTCGTTCCGTCGAGTTCCGAACGACGATGAGCGGACGTTTGTAGATCGAAACTTCCTCCTGGACGCCGCCGGAGTCTGAAACAACGAGCGAAGATTCTGCCCCAAGCGAGAGGAACTCTCGGTAGCCAATCGGGTCAACGCTCGTGATCTCTGCGAGGAGCGATTCGAGACCGAACTCGGTCACCCGCGCAACGGTGCGCGGGTGCATAGGGAGAACGGTTGGAACGGACAGTTCCGCGAGTTCCGTGAGAATCTTCTCGAGGTTGTCACTGTCATCAACGTTCTCGGGTCTATGGAAGGTCGCAAGGACGTATGCGCCACGGGTCACACCTGCTTCGGCGATGATGGCCCGTCGTTCGTCCGAAGAAGGCATTAGCCGCTCGACGGCTTCGACGATCGTGTTGCCGGTGAGAACGACCCTCTCGTCAGGGATGTTCTCCGCCGTGAGATTCGCAACAGAGACCTCCGTCGGAGCGAGACAGACATCAGCGAGATGGTCTGCCACCACGCGGTTGTGTTCCTCAGGCATTGCTCGGTCGAAACTTCGAAGACCCGCCTCGACATGGGCGATGGGAATCTCATTTGCGTTCGCAGCGAGGGCACCGGCAACGACGGTGTTCGTATCACCCTGAACAACAACACCCAGGGGGTCGATCTCGCGGAACAGGGCATCCAGTTCGCTGACCGCGGTCCCGATCTGGTTGCCGCGGGTCGACCCACCGATGGCAATGTGGTGGTCAGGGGGACGCATTCCGAACTGTTCGAAGAACACATCGGAAAGTGAGGCGTCGTAGTGCTGTCCGGTGTGGATGACGACAGCCGCATCGCCAAGTGCACGAACGATGCCGGCCAACTTGATGATCTCGGGGCGTGTGCCGAGGACAACGGCGATCGATCGGTGAGGGAGGTTTACCAGCGAATCCTGCATGCAGTCGTTCCCGTCGTCGTGTTGTCTACGCTGCGGTCGGTCATGTTACGGCTCTTTGTCCTCGCAGCTCAGGTACCCATCGTGCTGCTCGCCGTCTACAACGCCGTTGTTGCCCTGTGGGGGTGGAGGAACGCGGCTGCTACGCCCCGGGGCTCACGGTCCCGGCTGGTTCGTATCGTCGTCCCTGCCCACAACGAAGAAGCCGTTGTATCTGCACTCGTCGCAGATCTTCGTGCCCAGGACTATCCGCCAGATCGATACAACGTCGTGGTTGTCGCAGACCGGTGTGATGACGCAACGGCCTCTGCCGTCGTGAAGCCAGCGAGGGCCGTAGAACGTCTTGAGGGTGATGGTGGCAAGGGCTCCGCTCTGGCCTGGTATCTCGAGCGTGAACCGATGGACGCGGAGGAGGTACTCGTGATCCTCGATGCGGACAATCGTGTGGGGTCGTCGTTCGTATCGCTGATCGTCGACGAGTTCGAAGCTGGAGCCACGGTGGTGCAATGTTATCTCGATGTCGCCAACCCCGGCGCGTCGCCGCTTGCTACCGCTTCGGCGCTTTCGTACTGGGCGAGCAATCGTATGGTGCAACTCGCCCGTTCGAACCTTGGCTGGTCGTGTGATCTCGGTGGCACTGGCATGGCCTTCACCGGAGCGGCACTCAGTGATGCTGGCGGTTTCACGGATGATCTCGTGGAGGATCAAGCGCTCGGGATCAGGCTCTCTCTCACGGGTCACGTCGTTCGGTGGCTCCACGAAGTGCGGATCTTCGACGAGAAGCCTTCACAAACGGGAGTCGCTGTCACACAGCGAGCCCGTTGGATGGCTGGGAAGCGAGTCGTTGCGCGATCGATGGCAACCACTGTTTTCGATGCCGCGATACGAACTCGGTCCTTTGCACTCGGTGACGTTGGCATCCGTATGGTGCAGCCGTCTCGGACGTTTCTTGCGCTCGTCGCAGCCATCCTCGGTATCGCTGCCATGGCGAGCGGTTCGTCATGGTTGCTGCCATGGTGGATCTGGGTCGTCGTTGTCACCATTGTCTTTGTGATGCCGATCGCGTTCTTGTGGCGTGATCATGTCCCAGCGAAGTACCTCATCCAATATCCGCTGCTCGTGATCCTTGCCATCCTATGGCTGCCGATCCGTATCGCAAGCTCGCTTGTACGAGGTCGATGGAAACCGACGCCTCACTCTGGCCGTGAGACCTAGGAGATTTCCTGGCTGGGTGTGCTGTCGACGTCTGCGAGCCGCGAAGGGCCACGGATGAGGCCGGAGGCGACGCCGATGCCGTATGAGATGTGCATGATCGCTGCCGCAGCGATGACGCCAGGGAAGTATCTCCCGGAGTGGCGGGCACCGTATGCCACGACTGCTGTCCAGGCGACACCGAGGACAGCAATGGGTATCCACGAGATGCCGAATACACCGAGAGTGATGGTTCCCGTGAGCGCAACGACGAATCCGAGGGGGGCGAGGGGTCTCCATGACGGGAAGGCTCCGTTGAGCCACAGCATCTCAGCTTTCCCGAGTCCGTAGCGGTAGTACTGCCTCCACAGGGCACCGGGCCGTCCCCTGGGTTCGTAGGTGGAGCGGATCGCCGGGTCGACGACGACCTTTCGCCCCGACGCCCGCCAGCGTGCGTAGAAATCGGCATCCTCGGCAGCACCTGATGGCAGAGCCCGAAATCCACCGATCGCAAGGAAGTCCGTCTTGAGGAATGTTCCAAGATATACGGTATCGACCGTTTCCCTTGTCTGTGCGTGGTGGAAACGTGCGGGTCCCATGGTGAGGCGGCTGTTCATCGCTGCCGCTACGCACCGCGAGAACCAGGTTGTCCCAACAGGTTTCATGGTTCCGCCGCACGCAGCATTTGTCTCAAGAGCAACGTCAACCGATCGGGAGACATAGTCATGGGCGTAGATCGTGTGACCATCCGCCCGCGTCAGATACGTGCTGGCGGCCGCTGATGCGGCCTGGTTGAGGCCGTGGGATTGTCTGCGGAGAGGGTTGTCGATCACCGCGACGCTCATCGTCTTGTCAGAGATCGTGTCGAGGTATTCCCGTGTTCCATCAGTAGATCCGCCATCGGTGATGATGATCTCGAGTGGTCCGCTGTAGTCCTGCGCAAGGAGGCTCGTCATCGATTCCTCGATGGCGTCGATCTCGTTGTACACGGGAAGCATGATCGTGACACTGGGTTCTGTCATCGCTGTGCGAGGTTACCCGTGGGTGGCGCACCGAAGTGTGGCAAACGAAAAGCGACCATAGCCTGTGCGACCCGCCCCCTGTCGCGGAGCAAGCCTCGATGTCAAGTCTTACCGGCCTCGTGCCGATGAAATACCCGTGATACGCTTCGCCGTTACGCGCGCACTTTCGATGGTTGCAGCCGCTGCTGTTGCCGTTTCGGTTCTGCTCCCGATCGCTGCAGGTGCCGGTGAGATACCGGCAACAGGCACCGTGCAAGCCGGCTTCTACACGTCAGAGTTCTACGCAACGTCTGACATGAACGGCATCGCATCAGCGTCAGGGAAACGTGTGACGTTCGGTGGCACGTTCAACTCCATCTACGAGAACGATGGCTCAACAACGGCATCCTGGTCGAACACACGTGAGATCCTCGATGGTGTGTGGAGAGGGAAGGCGACGCCCGTTGCCAACGTCACCGTGCCAGGTTCGGCATATCGTATTGCACGGGGAGATTTCGACGGCAAGATTGCCGAGTGGGTCACACACGTCAAGCAGTACCTCGACCTGGGAGGTGGGCGGTCCGTCATCATTGCCCCGCTCCAGGAAATGAACGGCAGCTGGACGCCGTACAGATGTGACCCGAGCAACTTCAAGACGGCGTACCGTAAGTTCGTCGATGCGTTCCGTCAGGCAGGTATCGGTGAGGACCAGGTCCGATGGGCATTCGCCCCGAACGGGTGGACATCCCCCGGCTGCGGCAAGATCGCTGACTACTACCCGGGCGACGGCTACGTCGATGTCATTGGCATCTCTGCCTACAACTTTGGAACCTGCGTCGGGTCGGGATGGGAGAGCGTCCAATCCGTATACAGCGCCGCTCTCAATGAACTGCGCACGTCCGTCAACGCCCAGAAGCCATATCTCATCACACAAACAGCTGCACCCCGATCATCAAGTTGTGGCGGCAGCCAGGACGCGTGGAGCAGGGATATGTTCTCGTACCTTGCCGCCGACCCGAACGTCGTAGGTCTTGTGTGGTTCAACCTTGTTGCTGAGACAAACTGGAAGATGTGGCAGTACTCGTCGCTCACTCAGGGGTGGCGTGATGGTATGGCGCTGGGTTCGACCACATACCAGTGGCCGCTCACATCATGGTTCACACCAGGACCACTCACCGTTGGCATCCCCGCTGGGCCGGGTGATCAGGTTGTGATCGTCGGTGGGTCTGCCGCAGTATCCCAGCAGGTCGATTGGCAGATCCTTGGCGACATGGGGGGCCTCCCTCAGCGTATCCAGGGAACGAATCGTTACGACACAGCAGCACAGATCTCGCGTCAGTACACGACACAGGGTGTCGATTCGGTATTCATCGCCACAGGCCTCGGATACGCCGACGCACTTGCTCTTGGTGCGGCTGCAGGGTTCAAGGGCGGTCCGCTTCTCCTCACCTCCGGCACGGGGATCCCTGCCGAGACTCGTGCGGAACTCGCCCGTCTTAGGCCGAAACAGATCTTTGTTGCTGGTGGCACCGGTGCTGTTTCGGCATCGATCGAGCAGGGACTCAAACAGTACGCAACCTCAGGGAAAGTGACCCGTTTGTCCGGTCCGAACAGGTACGCGACAGGCGCGGCAATCGCGAAGGAGTTCTACGGAAACGGCGTTGCGAAAGTATTCCTGACCACTGGCGAGAACTTCCCGGATGCCCTCTCAGCCGGAGCGGCTGCGGCGGCCTCTGGCTCACCCGTTCTGCTGAACCCGCCTGACGTTCTCAACCCAAGTGTGCGGTCCGAGCTTCTTCGTCTCAACCCTGGCAAGGTTGTTGTGGTGGGAGGCGAATCCGCCGTCAACAGCGCCGTGCTGGCCCAGATCAGCGCACTCGGCCTGAGCGTTGAGCGCTGGTCGGGTCCCAACCGATATGCAACCTCCGTTGTTGTGTCGCGCAACTCCAACCCGAACCCCGAGAGCATGACATTCCTCGCAACGGGCGAGTCGTTCCCTGACGCTCTTGCGGCAGTGGCTGCGGCTGGCAAACTTGGTGTCCCGCTCCTGCTGACCCAGCCTGACTCCGTTCCACCGAACGTTCTTACGGAGATCCGTCGTCTCCTGAGGTAGACGAGGGATCGGCGCCGCGATGTGTCGATGCGTCCACAAGATCGCTCCATCCCGTTGCCATGGCAGTACCGACCGTGGCGAGGATTCCCGTTGCGCGGATGAGCCCGGCTGCGGCTGCTGCTGCACTCGCCGGGACACCGAGGAGTACCGCCAGGCCGGTGAATCCAAGTTCGAGAATGCCGATGTTCCCTGGCGTGATCACAACGAAGGATGTCACCTGGACAAGACCATAGATAGCGATCGCAGCACCGATCGTCACGGATTGATCGACGATCGAGAACGTCCACATGTACATAGGCCCAATCACCGCCAGTGTCACGAGCCACGTCACGACGAACTTGACGACCAGGGTTGGATTCTTTACAGCTTCCGCGGCCGCCGCAACCACAGACCCGATCTTGCCAACGACGGTATCGCTTGACCGGCCGTCGATAGCGCTCGAAGCCATCAGATAGATCCCGATAGGGATCACGGTCAGGATGAAACTGGCGACGATCATCACGGCCCAGAGCGGTAGCGAAGCAACCGTCACATCACTTTGTGTGAAGGCGAGCACCACACCGGATGTCACGAGACTCAGGATCACGGTCATCCACACGAACGCACCCAGTGCCCCCGCATAGTTCGTTGCCGCGATCCCGTACCTCTGGTTGAGCCGAACGCCGCGGTATACGTTCCCAGCCTGGGGTACGACCAGGTTGAGCGTTCGCCCCACGGAGAACAGGCTGAGCATGTGAAGGCTCGGAATACGGGTGCGAGAGGCGTCTTCGATCACGATCTCGAGTCTTCGGCTCTCCACGATCAGATACACGATCTGAAGCCCCAGCAGCGCGACGATCTGCAGCACAGAGATACTTCTCAACGCCTCGACCGTTGCGGGATCCTTGAGAACGAGCCAGACAACGACGCCGAACAAGATGACTGCAACGATCCAGGTGAGCAGCCTTTTCGTCGTCACGGTTTTCGAACCTCTTCGAGTATGTTCAGCATGTCGGAAACGGACCGTTCCCACGTGAATCTGTTTTCGACGAGAGCTCGCCCTGCCTGTCCAAAGGACGACCTCATGCTCTCATCCGTGAGGTTCAGCACAGCAGCCGCCAGGGCCTCTGGATCGTTGGGCTCGACGAGGAAGGCAGATTCGCCAGGTGAACATGTTTCGGCGACACCACCGACATCTGTGGCGACAACGGGAAGCCCCGACGCTTCGGCCTCGAGAATGGCGACACCGAACGACTCGGGAACCACGGACGTGTTGAGGAAGATGTCGATATCACGAAGAACGCCAGGCACGTCACCATGGGGGACCCTTCCAAGGAACGACACGGCATCCGCTAGTCCGAGACCGGCAGCATGTTGCTCAAGGGATGGGCGCAGTGGCCCATCGCCCGCGATCACGAGCGTTGCGTCGTTCTCTGTCTCGCGGACGGCTGCGAGGGCCGAGATCGCATCGTCGATCCCGTACTTCTTGTTGAGACTCTTGACCACGCCGAGACGAAGTGGTCCAGGTGACCGCTCTCGTACGGGGAAGAACCGATCCGTATCGACACCGAAAGGAACAAGCCGCACCGCCGAGACACCGTAGCGCGATGCGATCTGGTCGCTCATGAACGTGCTCGCTGAGGTGACTCGTCTTGCGCCATTGAGGGCCCAGCGGTTCAGCGCTCGCAGGATGAAGTTGTGACGAGATCCGTGGGGCGGAATCACATCGGAACCCCAGGCGGTAAGGACGATGTGGTCGTTCCCACTCACGCGGGCCATCACACCGCTTGTGGTGACAAACTGAGCGTGTACGACGTCAGGGTCGATGGATCCGACGAGTCGTCTGACCCCGAGCGTGAGCCACAGATACGACAACGCGGTCCACACGGGCGACGTCGTGTTCACCTGTCCGAGGTTTCGTGTATGGACGGTGATGTTGGGCATGTCGCACGCTCTGATGCTGACAACGTGTACGTCGTGACCCCTGTCCGCGTAGGCGCCAGCCCATCGTTGGAGGTGCACAGCCTGTGCATTGCCGATCAGACAGATCTTCATCGATAGCGCTCCATGAACGTCGTCATCCACGCGGTGACGTCGACCTTTTCCTTGAGCATCTGGCCATGCCGATCTGCTCGCTCCGATGATTCGTCTGTCGTGATCCCAGACGTTGCCGCCGAGAGGGCCGCGTTGAGTTCGCCTGGTGTGAACCGATCGATGAGCTGATATCGCTCTGCCAACTCGTCGACGTACCCGCGGGAGGTCTGGCCGATGAACACGGACGATGTGCCAAGCACCGCAGCCTCGGTTGCCATCGTTGCGGACTCACCAACACATGTGGTCGCGAACGCAAGCACATGGTGAACCTTGTCGAGGGGACCCGTGAGTCGATGGTCGGCGATCTCGGGAGGAAGAGAGCTTTCGGAAGACACGACAACTCTGCCGAGCCGTTCGAGTTCGCGAACCAGCAGGACCTTGCGATCATGCCCGAGAGCGATCTCGCCCCCGTCGTGGGAAGAATCCTGGCCGACGAACCGGACGATGGAGTACGGTGCATCGGGCTCGATGCCGAACTCGGTGAGAACCCGACGGTCAGGCGTGAACCGGTTGGGATGGAGATACGCCAGTTCGTGATACCCCGGATAGGTGATCTGGTTCCTTCTGCGAGCCCCCTCGTAACAGTCCGGTGTCACGACCGCAGTGGCCATTGGATAGACCATCGAATTCGTCCGTTTCGCCACCTCAGTGTCATAGAACACTGCGGAGGGGCGCCGCAACAGTCTTGCAACGGGAGCGATGGAAACACCCATGATCCCGATGAACACGTCCGGATCGAATCGCCGTGCCAGTCCGAGTAGTCGCGGTGTCCTCGCCGCCCACTCTGCCACAAGCCCACCTGACCCCGAGCCCTGGTGGGAGATCGTCTGGTGAGGTATCCCGTAGGCATCAAGCAGGACGGTCGTCACGTCCTTCTCTCGAGATGTGACGAACACCTCATCTCCTCGTTCATCTGCCGCTGCTATGTAGTTGCGGAAGAAATGAACGTGTGCAGGATGAAGGATATCAACGAGAATTCGCATGCGCGATGTGACGGTACCCCGACTTGTGGCCGAGCGCTCGACACACCTGGCGCCGACTGGCGGGATGGAGATCGAAGCCCCGATGGTCGATAGCCGCTGAACTGGCCAGGATGTATTGATCAACGATCTCCTCGCGGTACGCTCGCACGGTGGACATCTTCCTCTCGATCTTCGGGGCCCTCGTGGCGACGTGGCTGGCTTTCAGTCTCTTTCGGTCGTGGCGAGCGAAGAAGCGACTCCACTCAGAGATCTGGACCCTTGCGTTCGCCTCCTATGCGCTTGGCATGTGGGCTCTTGCGTTCGGTCTCGACGTCGGCTGGACATCCTTCAGCTTCCGGTCGTTCTATTTCTTTGGAGCCATAGCGAACATCTCGTTCCTTGCCGCCGGTGCCATCGCTCTGCATTCTGAGCGCGGAGGCCGAATCGCAAAGAATGTCGTGAGCCTCTGGCTCGTGTTCGCGTTCTTTGCAACGTTCCTTTCGTCGTTCACCGTTCCATTACCCGAGTCCGGTATCCCTGAGGGAAGCGATGTCTTCGGTTTCACCTTTGCCATTGAGGCTCTGACCCTTCCAGGACCACGCATGTTCGCTGCGATCTCCGGTGCGTTCGCAACAGTGATCATCATCGGACTTGCCCTTATCACGGTGGTACGAACCTGGAACTCGCTGCGGCAGCTCGCCTACGGGAACCTGCTGATCGCGGCTGGGACGATCGTTCCCGCACTCGGCGGTTCGCTCACGGCCCTGGGGGAATCGTCGGCGCTTGTCGTCAGCCTCACCGTCGGGATCGTGTTGCTGTGGGCTGGGTACCGAACGGCTGTGTCGGCAACGTCGTCAGGTGAAGATGCGGTATCGGCTCGGGCGGGACAGGACGAGTCCGGCGAATACCAGACCGATGGCAAGAACTGACGCGAGGCGGCCGATAACCGGTGCGCTCTGACTCGCTGTTCCGGCGAGAACCGCGTTCGAGTCGATGTACTCGATCGTGAGCGTCGCCGTCTCTCCAACTGCGAGCTGATCGATTGTCCAGAGTGAGCCTTGCAGATCCCCTGCACTGGTCTCCCATGTCGCGATCGTGCAATCACACGGCGCCGGTGCGATATCGAACGCGACGTCGATCGTCGTCGTCGAGATACTGGACAGCGTGACCGTCTGCGTCCCTCCAACGATGGTGCCCGCCTGAGTCTCCGGCGCCCAGGAAGAGAGCTGCATCGTTGCGGGCGCGGCGAGAGCGCCACCCGAGACGAGTGAGAACATGATCACGCCTGCGGCGATCGAGAGGAGATTCCTACGCATGAACGTCATCGTATGGGCGATGGCGGCGTTCGGGTAGGTACAGATCCTACGGATCAGGGTGACTAGCCATCCGGCGTTTGCGGTCACGCCAGCCACGTGTGAGGTACCGCCAGTAGGTGGTGGTTTCCTGATCAACGAGTGACCTGTTCTCGGGTTGGGCGACTGTCTCGTTGTCTCGTTGTTCTTCGTGCAGAACAACTTGCAGTGTCCGTTCGGGTTCCTCCGGATCGGGTTCCTGCGGATCAGGTTGGCGATCCGGAAGAGCAGTTCGCAGCTCGGTCAGCCGTTCTCGCAGGAAGGAGGCTTCGGTTTCAGCCTTGACTGCTCGTTCGCGCGCTTCAGCGAGTTGTTGACCGGCCTCGTGCAGATTCCCAAGCTGGGTCAACATCTTGTTCCAGGCATCAACAGGAACGATCATCGTCTCGGGCCGGCTCAACGACGCCGAATCCGATTCTGTAGCTGTGTCATCAGCCACGGGTTCCCGTTCCTCTGTCTGTTGCGTCATCGGTTCAACGACGCGACCGAGATCGTTCGCTCTGTCGATGACGGCATCGAGGTCCACGAACCGCACGGCGATATCCCCGTCGGACTCGAGGTATGAGGGGAGATCTGCCTTTCTCACCCACTTGCGCAATGTGTTGACCGGCACACTTGTCGCGGCCTCGGCTTCGCGCAGGGTCACCCAGTGCGGTGTTGTGTCTTTCCGTTTGCCCGACGGCTGTGGCGGTCTTCGGGCATCGCGGGACGTCGAGCGCATCGCAGCCGTTTCCCAGCGGGTTGTTGCATCCATATGCCAAGGCTACACGAAGCGCGTACCCGTCCTCGTCCTCGACGCAGGTCAACTGCGCCTTCGTTCTGTGTCCTTGCGAGGAGCGCTCCTCGCTCGACATCTCCACCTCAGATGCTGGCTGATGCGGCACTAGGATGCGACCACCAAGGAGACACCACCGTGACCGCACGAGATCCCAATATCGAGCAAGACGTTCGCGCCATCGTGCGTCGCGTCGTCGATGGACTTCTCGGTCAGGACGTGGCAGCGCAGCCCGCGGCAGATCATCCGGGTGAGGCACCGCAGAGCGCAGCAGGTTCCGACACCGATACCACAGTGATGTCGATCGCCATCGGCGCCGACCATGGCGGGTTTGCGCTCAAGGAACGTCTTGGTTTCAAACTCAAGGAGGCGGGTTACTCCGTGACCGACTGCGGCACGGATTCGACCGCATCTGTGGACTATCCCGACATCGCCGCGGCCGTAGCGCGGCAGGTGCAAGCAGGTTCGGTTGACATCGGGATCGTCATCGACGGTGCGGGTATCGGATCTGCCATGGCGGCCAACAAGTTCGACGGCGTACGGGCTGCGCTGTGTTACGACGTCTCGACGGCGCGCAACGCACGAGAGCACAATCACGCCAACGTGCTCACCCTCGGTGCCGGACTCATCGGGGATGCCCTTGCATGGCAGATCACCCAAGAGTTCATCGCTACACCTTTTGGGGGCGATCGCCATGCACGCAGGGTCGACAAGATCACCGCCCTCGAACGAACATCACTGGAGCATTGACCATGGCCGACCAAGAACCAACCAGAGATCAACTTGTTGAACTCGTCACGCGCGAGGTGCTTGCTGCTCTAGCCGAACGGGCAGACATCTGTGCCACACCAGAGAAGCTGCGATCGGTTGTTGCCAATGGAGCGGATCGTGTGTCGTTCCATGGCGACGCGGGGGATGTTCCGCTCGACCTCGCAAAGTACATCGATCACACACTCCTCAAACCCGATGCGACTCAGGCTGAAGTTGACACGATGTGTGAAGAGGCAGTCGAATACGGGTTCGCATCGGTGTGCATCAACCCGACATGGGTGCGAAGAGCCGCCGAGAGACTGAAGGGATCCGATGTCAAGGTGTGCACCGTGATCGGGTTCCCTCTTGGTGCCACGACCCCGGAGATCAAAGCGATGGAGGCCCGCAGGGCGCTGCGTGACGGCGCAAAAGAGGTCGACATGGTCATCAATGTTGGAGCGTTGAAGTCCGGTCACAACGAACTGGTCCGCAAGGACATCGAGAAGGTGGTCGATGCGGCCCACGAAGGCGGAGCCATTGCAAAGGTCATCCTCGAAACGTCATTGCTCACGGACGAGGAAAAGGTCATCGCGTCTGCTCTTTCGAAACAGGCAAAGGCGGACTTCGTCAAGACATCGACGGGGTTCGGCGGCGGGGGAGCAACCGTCTACGATGTCGCGCTGATGAGAGAGACAGTGGGGCCAGACATGGGAGTCAAGGCGTCGGGCGGTGTCCGTACACTCGAGGACGCTGAAGACATGATCGCGGCAGGGGCTACGAGGATCGGAGCCTCCGCCGGCGTACAGATCGTTGGCGGCAATGAAGGAGACAGTGATGGCAAAGGGTATTGAGCTTCGATCGTATGCCTTCCTTGACAGCCTGCAGCCACAGTACGCAGCGTTCCTCGGCACAACCGCCCAGGGTTTTCTCCCCCTTGCAGGTGAGGCAGTCCTCTTCGTTGAAGTTGCGCCAGGCATCGAGATCAACCGCCTTACCGATGTGGCACTCAAGGCAACAACAGTCAAACCAGGAATGCAGATCATCGAGCGAGTCTTCGGTCTTCTCGAGGTACATTCACCTGAACAATCCGAAACCAGAGCAGCAGGTGAAGCAATCCTGGACTCATTGGAGCTCGTCGAGACGGACAGGCTCGAACCGAAGGTGCTTTCCAGTCAACTGATCCGAAGGATCGACGACCACCATGCACAGCTGATCAACCGGATGCGTCACGGACAGATGATCATTCCAGGTCAAACGCTGTACGTCCTCGAATGTGCCCCCGCTGCCTATGCCGCACTTGCAGCGAACGAGGCCGAGAAGGCTGCGAACATCAACGTGCTCGAGGTTCGCGCCTTCGGTGCAGTTGGCCGTGTGTATCTCGGTGGCGAGGAACAGGACATGGAAGTCGGCTGGCGAGCAGCCGTTGCAGCTCTTGAAGGCCTTGAGGGCCGTGCGAACGAATAACAACGAACACACCAACAGGAGGAAATGATGTCAGACGCACTCGGGATGATCGAAACCCGTAGTTTCGCCGCGATGGTCGAGGCTGCCGACGCAATGGTCAAGGCAGCGAAGGTCGAGTTCGTGAGCTATGAGGAAACCGGTGGCGGATACGTGACCGCCATCATTCGCGGAGATGTCGCGGCTGTCAAAGCCGCAGTCGATGCGGGCGTCCGCAGCGGTGAGAAGGTCGGCGAGGTCATCGCAACACATATCATCGCACGTCCCCACGTCAATCTCGATTTCGTCCTACCGCTCGGACGTAGCGATGAGGCCGCAGACGCAGTTTCGTAGCGCCCGCCAGAGAAGAGGGACCACGACATGAATCTTGGAATGGTGACGGGAACCGTAGTCGCCTCGCGAAAAGAGGAGCTCATGGTGGGTCTTCCTCTCCTCGTCGTCCGACAACTATCTGAGGACGGATCGCAGTCGGGTGGCTACGTCGTTGCGGTCGACAGCGTCGGTGCTGGTGTTGGAGAGGTGGTGCTCTACGCCTCTGGGAGTTCCGCTCGGCAAACAGCAGTCACCAAAGACAAGCCGTGTGATGCGGTCATCATGGCGATCGTCGACCAATGGGATCTCGACGGAGAAACGGTCTACGTGAAGTGACATGGCCAATCTGAGCGACGCGGATGTCCAGGCGATCATCGCGAAGGTAAAAGGTCGCGTCGCCGCAGGCGATGTTGGTGGCAAGACCGGTGCAGGTCTCCTCGCACGTTCCGAGATCGACGATATGGATGACTCGCTCGGCGAGGGTGTGTACGCAACGGTCGACGAAGCTGTGGGTGCCGCGACACGTTCCTTCGCGCGGTACCAGAAGGTCGGTCTCGATGGGCGTAAGGAGATCATCGAGGCCATTAGGCAATCGATGCGGGAGAACAACGAACGTCTTGCCTATATGGCCCGTCAGGAAACGGGTCTCGGCCGTGCCGATGACAAGGTGCTCAAGAACCATCTCGTCATCGAACGCACTCCTGGACCTGAGGATCTTGAGCCTCACGTGGTTACCGGTGACAACGGGATGATGGTCACCGAGTACGCGCCATACGGGGTGATCGGATCGATCTCACCGACGACCAACCCAACGTCGACGATCATCAACAATGCGATAGCGATCCTATCTGCTGGGAACTCAGCAACCTTCAACGTTCACCCGAGCGCCAGGGGGGTCAGCATCGAGAACGTGAAGCTCATCAACAGAGCTGTGGTCGCCGCCGGTGGGCCAGCGGATCTCGTGACGTCGGTGGCGAAGCCGACACTCGATTCTGCACAGGCCCTTATGAGCCACCCCGACGTGCGGGTCCTGCTTGTCACTGGCGGTCCCGGTGTCGTGAAGGCTGCGTTGAAGACACCAAAGAAGGCGATCACAGCCGGGCCGGGCAATCCGCCTGCCGTAGTGGATCAGACTGCCGACATCGCCAAAGCAGCGCGAGACATCGTCACTGGCGCATCGTTCGACAACAACATCATCTGCGTCGATGAGAAGACCACGATCGTCGTGGACTCGATCGCAGATCGTCTCATCCAGCACATGGCTGCCGCTGGTGGGTACCGCCTCAAGGAACACGAACTGAAACGTCTCGAACGAGTGATCTTCTCTGACAGAGGTCCTGACAACAAACCAGGCGTCATGAACCACGCGTTCGTTGGCAAGGACGCATCCGTGATCTTGAACGAGATCGGTGTGTCGGTGCCACCGGAGACGCGGCTTATCCTCGCCGAGGTACCTGTCGGACACAACCTGGTGTGGACCGAACAGATGATGCCCGTCATGCCAGTTGTGCGAGTCAAGGACGTCGATACGGCCATCGATCTCGCGGTCCGGTCAGAACACGGATTTCGGCACACAGCGTCGATCCACTCGACGAACGTGGACACGATCACGCGTATGGCACGATCGATGGATTGCTCGATATTCGTGGCAAACGGTTCGAACATCGCTGGACTTGGGGCGGAAGGCGAGGGCTACACGTCATTCTCGATAGCCAGCCCAACTGGCGAAGGTCTGACCCGACCAAGAACATTCTCCCGAATCCGACGGGTTTCTGTTGTTGGAGCTCTGCGGATTGTCTGATTCACCGCCGGAGGCACTTGGTCTTTGGGAGTTCTCATCCATCCCTGCCGGGATCTCGCGTGCGGATATGATCGTGAAGACAGCTCCCGTCCATCGTCTGTACACAGGCACTACCCACCCCGGAAAGTACATCGTGATCGCCACCGGTGACGCGGCATCCGTCGATGTGGCGCGTGAGACGATTGACGGGGACCCCGGCCGCTCACTGATCGATTCGCTCTTCCTCGCTGATGTTGCCCCTGTTGTCGCGGCGATCCTCTTCGGCGCTGCAGCGTCGGTGCCCGTCCGTGGGGAAGCCATCGGTGTGGTCGAGACAGAGACTATCGCCTCCACCATCGACGCCGCTGACGCGGCAGTGAAGTACGCGGATGTGTCACTCGCGAGTATGCGACTGGCAGATGGTCTCGGTGGCAGTGCCTATTTCATTATCGATGGCGCCGTTGGTGAAGTGCAGGCCGGAGTCGAAGCCGCGATCGATCGGACAGCCGGTCTCATCAACGACTCGGTCGTGATCCCACAACTCGCAGCTGAACTCCGCGCGGACCTGAGAGCAGGTGAGTCGCTCGCTGATCGGCTCCGTGACGCGAATGACACACGATGAACCTCGGTAGGGTGCGAGGATCCGTTGTTGCGACCGTGAAAGATCCTGGGATGGTCGGCATGCGTCTCCTGCTCGTGCAACCGCTCGACACCAACCGCCAGGACACAGGCTCGTGTGTCGTTGCCGCCGATGCCGTCCTCCAGGCGGGGCCCGGAGATCTTGTCTACTTCGTCGCCTCACGGGAGGCAGCAGAAGCGATGGAACCGAGGTTCGTGCCCGTGGACCACGCCATCGTTGGCATCGTTGATGCCCTCGAGGTTCATCCGTGAAGATCGGCAGGGTGATCGGCTCGGTGACATCGACGATCAACCATGGTTTCTTCGATGGCGAACGTCTCGTTGTTTGCCAGCTTCAGGACAACGGACGAGACGTGGGCGGCTACATCATCTGTACCGACCGAGTCGGAGCTGGCGTGGACGACACCGTGCTGATCCTCGACGAAGGAACATCCGCCAGGCAGATCTACAACATCAGCACCGGTCCGATTCGGTCCGTGGTCGTCGGAATCGTCGATGACATCCATGAAGAACAGCTGACAGCTGACAGCTGACGGGAACGCTGACGCGTTCCTTGGGAGTTGCTACGCAACTCCGCGCCACCGTCTGTTGTCTGTTGTCTGTTGTCTGTTGTCTGTTGTCTG
>JAMBLJ010000181.1 GCA_023336815.1 Actinomycetes bacterium | reverse complement strand
GTCGTGTCACAAAGATCATTGAGTAGAAGACGTAGTACGTAATACGTAGTACGTACCTCGTACTACACAAACGAACGAAGAGAGTTCTCATGGCAAACGACCATCGGATCCGCATCCGACTCAAGGCGTACGACCACTCGGTCGTCGATGAGTCGGCGCGCAAGATCGCGGAAACGGTGATCCGTACACAGGCGAAGATCAAGGGCCCGGTACCACTACCGACCCGTATTCATCGCTACACCGTCATTCGTGGCCCGCACGTCGACAAGACGTCGCGCGAGCACTTCGAGATACGGATTCACAAACGGCTCATCGACATCCTGGAACCGACCCCGAAGACCGTTGACTCGCTCATGCGGCTTGACCTTCCGGCGGGCGTAGAGGTGGAGATCAAGACATGAATGCCATCATCGGCGAGAAGCTGGGGATGACTCAGATCTTCGACGACGAGAACCGGGCTATCCCGGTCACCGCCGTCAAGGCTGGTCCTGTTGTCGTGACGCAGATCAAGCGTCTCGAAACCGACGGGTACTCCGCTGTGCAGATCGCCTTCAAGGAGATGTCAGCCGACAAGGCGGGGCGACCGGCGACCGGTCACTTTGCCAAGGCTGGAGTCGCTCCACAGCGTCATGTCGTCGAAGTGCGCGTCGACGACCCCGATGCATTCGAATTGGGACAGACCATCACGATCGCCGACGTCCTCGAAGTAGGTAAGAAGGCCGATGTGACATCTGTGTCCAAGGGAAAGGGTTTCGCCGGAGTGATGAAGCGTCACAACTTCAAAGGCCAGGGCGCTTCTCATGGTGTACACAAGGTGCATCGTGCTCCCGGATCTGTTGGCGCATGCGCCACTCCCGCACGCGTGTTCAAGGGCAAGCGCATGCCTGGACGTATGGGAGGAGACCAGGTGACGATGCTCAATCTCGATGTCATCCAGGTCGACGCGGACCGCAATCTCCTGTTGCTCCGTGGTGCGGTTCCTGGACCGAAGGGTGCCGTGGTCGTGGTACGCAAGGCGGTGAAGACCGATGACTGACACACTCACCGCTGAGCTCTACACCGCAGACGGTACGTCGAAGGGGTCGGTTGATCTCAACGAAGACATCTTCGGTATCGAGCCCAACAAGGATGTCATGCATCAGGTGGTTACCGCACAACTCGCAGCGAAACGCGCCGGCACACACTCCACCAAGACGCGCGCCGAGGTGCGCGGCGGTGGGCGTAAGCCGTGGGCACAGAAGGGGCTCGGTCGTGCACGGCACGGATCGATTCGCTCCCCTCAGTGGGTCGGTGGCGGTGTCGCTCACGGCCCCAAGCCGCGCGACTACAGCCAGAGGACTCCGAAGAAGATGAAGCGTCTTGCATTGCGGAGCGCCTTGTCCGTCAGAGCAGCCGAGGGCCAGGTCAAAGTCGTTGAATCCTTCGACGCTTGGGATGCCCCAAGGACGAAGAACGCGACGGCACTTCTTGAGGCGATGGGGGTTACGGGTAAGGTGCTCCTTCTTGCCGAAGACCACGAGCGCACGGCGATCAAGTCGTTCCGGAACCTCGGTCATGTGATCGCATCGAATCTCGGTCAAGCCAACACGTACGACGTGCTGTGGGCCGAAACGATCATCATGAGCCAGGGAACCTTGGATCTTGGTCAAACCGCTCCCCGAGGATCCGAGGAACATGCGGACCAGTCCACAGTTCACAGTTCACAGTCCACAGAATCAGAGGCGGATGCTTCCGGTGACGAGGCGAGTGAGACGGTGGACGCATGAAGAATCCGCGGGACATAATCTTCGAACCGGTCGTATCGGAAAAGTCGTACGACCTGGTTGAGGACACCAACACGTACACGTTCATCGTCGATCCGAGGTCGAACAAGACCGAGATCAAGATCGCGATCCAAACGATCTTCGATGTCAAGGTCGTATCGGTCAACACGATGAATCGCAAGGGCAAGCACAAACGCACCGGCTACACGATGGGGAAGCGCAAGGACACGAAACGTGCCCTCGTGACCCTTGCCGCCGGTGACTCAATTGACGTCTTCGAGGTATAGCTCATGGGTGTGAAGAAACTCAAGCCGACGTCGCCCGGTCGACGATTCCAGACTGTTTCAGACTTCGATACGATCACGAAATCGACGCCTGAAAAGACACTTCTCGCGCCCAAGACGCGCTCATCTGGTCGCAACTCATACGGACGGATCACCTCACGCCACCGTGGCGGTGGCCACAAGCGTCGATACCGAATCATCGATTTCCGGCGCACCAAGGACGGTGTGCCAGCCAGGGTCGCATCGGTCGAATACGACCCGAACCGCAACTCTCGGATCGCACTACTTCACTATGTCGATGGCGAGAAGCGATACATCATTGCACCGGTCGGCATCGCCGTCGGTGACATGATCGAATCCGGACCGAAAGCAGACATTCGCCCTGGGAACGCGCTGCCGCTGCGCAACATCCCCACGGGTACCGTTATCCACTGTGTTGAACTTCGGCCAGGTGGTGGAGCGAAGATGGGTCGCTCCGCGGGCACGGCGATCCAGCTGATGTCCAAAGAGAACAAGGTTGCTCTTCTGCGGCTCCCTTCGGGAGAGATGCGTCAGGTCAGCCTTGACGCAAGGGCATCGATCGGACAGGTCGGGAACCCTGAGGCAGAGTTGATCAAGATCGGCAAGGCAGGACGCAACCGCTGGAAGGGCAAGCGCCCCCAGTCACGTGGTGTTGCCATGAACCCCGTAGACCACCCACTCGGTGGTGGCGAGGGACGGAGTTCTGGTGGACGTCACCCGGTCAGCCCGTGGGGCAAGCCGGAGCGTCGCACGCGGAAGAAGAACAAGGCAAGCAGTAAGTACATCGTGCGCCGTCGCACCAAGAAAGGGCAGAGGTAGATCATGGCGAGGAGCCTAAGGAAAGGGCCGTTCGTCGACGAGCACCTCTTGAAGAAGGTCGAGAAGGCGAACTCCGGGGGCGACAAGCGCGTCATCCGCACATGGAGTCGTCGTTCCACGATCATCCCCGAGATGGTTAGTTTGACGATCGCGGTCCATGATGGACGCAAGCACGTACCGGTATTCATCAACGAATCTATGGTCGGTCACAAACTCGGTGAGTTCGCACCTACACGAACCTTCCGCGGTCACCAGACAGACAGGTCAGTGAGACGATGACCGCTCGAGCACAAGCGAAACACATACGGCAGTCGCCGTACAAGGTGCGACGTGTACTCGATCTCGTGCGTGGTCTTCCTGTCGATGAGGCACGCATCACGCTTCAGTTCACGAATCGCAAGGCAGCGGACACCGTATTGAAGGTGCTCGACTCGGCGATCGCCAACGCAGAACACAATTTCGCCCTCGACGCGGACGAACTCTTCGTTTCCGAGGCCTACGCCGATGAGGGACCAACGCTCAAGCGCTGGCGTCCTAGGGCTCGTGGCCGCGCAACGAAGATTCGGAAGCGTACGAGTCATATCACGATCATCGTTGCAGAACACGAGGAGGTTGCCTGATGGGGCAGAAGATCCACCCTTACGGTCTGCGGCTCGGAATCGTCACCGACTGGACTTCCCGCTGGTACAGCGACACGGACTACGCAGCGAACGTTGCCGAAGATTACAAGATTCGCACGTATCTGCAGGGAGAACTCAAGCGAGGTGCGATCTCACGGATCGACATCGAGCGTATCGGTGACAAGAAGGTTCAGGTCGATATCCACACGGGACGTCCCGGTGTGGTCATCGGCCGAGGTGGCTCCGAAGCTGAACGGCTTCGGTCAGGTCTCGAGAACATCTCCGGTCGCAGGGTCAAATTCAATGTCATAGAAGTCCACAATGCTGAGCTCGATGCAATGCTGCTCGCACGTAGCGTGGCCGACCAGCTCGAAGGGCGCGTCTCTTTCCGTAGAGCACTCAAGCGAACCGTCGCCACCGCTCTCAAGGCGGGTGCCGAGGGTGTACGAGTACAGGCATCGGGCCGTCTCGGTGGCGCTGACATGGGTCGCCGTGAGTGGTACCTCGAAGGGCGCGTGCCTCTCCACACCCTGCGTGCGGACATCGACTACGGCCAGGCAACTGCCAAGACGACCGTTGGTGCGATCGGCATCAAGGTGTGGGTCTACAAGGGCGACATCATGCAGCGCACAACATTGTCAGATCGGGCAGCCGCCGAGGCTCGGATGGCAGCAGGGAACTCGAAGGATCGGCATCGTCGTCGCTCCGTCAAGTCCAGAGCCGAAGCCGCAGCCGGGGGATCCGAGAAGAGGATCATCGAAGCCGGTGGTGGCAAGCGGGTCATCGAAGCCGGTGGTGGCAAACGAGCTGCCGGTGGCAAACGGATCATCGAAGCGGGTGGTGGCAAGAAGGTCACCGCCGCTCAGGCAAGTGCTGAGCTCGAGGAAGCCAGAGAAGCCGCCGACGGGGCCGTTGCTGGAGCTGTTGAGGCCGAACTGGTTGCCGAGGTGTCAGACGCCGTCGCCGTGGAGGCTGTTGCTGAGGCGGTCGTAGCAGATGCCGTTGCCGAGGTTGCTGAGGAGGTTGCCGTCGAGGCGATCATCGAGGCAGCCGAAACCGGGGACGAAGCAGCTGAAAAGGTTGCCGAAGAAGCGGTCGTCGACGCCGATGTCGCCGAGGTTATCGCCGAGGTCGCCGACGTCGAAGCCGTCGCCGCTGTCGAGACAGCCATTATCGCTGATGCCGCTGCAGAGGGAGCCGCTGAGCTCGCCTCTGAAGCCGTCGAGGAAGCGGCGAACGCTTCCGACGAAGGGGCATCCAGCGCAGACGAATCCGATAAGGAGGCCTAGTCATGTTGATGCCAAAGCGCACCAAGTACCGCAAGGTACAGACAGGCCGGATGCGTGGAAACGCCAAGGGTGGCACACAGGTGTCGTTCGGCGAGTTCGGACTTCAGGCACAAGAACGCGGATGGATCACATCTCGGCAGATCGAAGCCGCTCGTATCGCGATGACCCGCAAGATCAAGCGTGGGGGGAAGGTCTGGATCACGATCTTCCCGGACAAGCCGATCACGGAGAAGCCAGCTGAGACCCGAATGGGGTCTGGCAAAGGCAACCCCGAGTACTGGGTTGCCGTTGTGAAGCCGGGTCGCGTCATGTTCGAGATGTCCGGTGTTGATGAGGAGCTTGCCAAGGAAGCGATGCGTCTCGCGGCACACAAACTCCCAGTCAAGACGAAGTTCGTCACGAGGGAAGAAGTATGAACGCTCTAGAACTTCGCAAGTTGAACTACAAGGAGTTGGGGGACAAGCTCAACGAATCGAAGGAAGAGCTCTTCAACCTACGATTTCAGCTTGTCACGAACCAGCTCGACAACACAGCACGACTCAAGCAGGTCAAGCGTGACGTTGCCCGCATCGCCACGGTGATGCGTGAGCAAGAACTCGCTGCCTGGGAAGCACAGCAGGAGGAGGCATAGATGGAACGCGCAAACCGCAAAGTACGCGTCGGGATCGTTGTTTCCGACAGTCGCGATAAGACGGTCACCGTTGAGATTCGCGACGCCAAGCGTCACCCGAGGTACGGAAAGACCGTCCCCGTGCGGACGAAGCTGCATGCACATGATGAGGCGAACGATGCTCATATTGGTGACACCGTCCGCATCGTCGAGACGCGGCCACTATCGAAGTCGAAGCGCTGGCGCCTCGACGAGGTCGTGGAGCGTGCGAGATGATCCAACAGGAATCTCGCCTCAAGGTTGCCGACAACTCGGGCGCCCGTGAGGTTCTCACGATCAGGGTGCTCGGTGGCTCCGGCCGCCGGTACGCCAGGGTCGGTGATGTCATCGTTGCGACCGTCAAGGATGCAACGCCTGGCGGCACGGTCAAGAAGGGTGAAGTCGTCAAGGCTGTTGTCGTGCGCACGAAGAAGGAGACCCGTCGTGACGACGGCTCCTACATCCGTTTCGACGAGAACGCCTGCGTCATCATCAACGATCAGCAACAGCCACGTGGTACGAGAATCTTCGGACCGGTTGGCCGTGAGCTTCGCGACAAGAAGTTCATGCGTATCGTCTCGCTTGCTCCGGAGGTGTTGTGATGAAACTGCGTAACGGCGACACGGTCATGGTCATCGCAGGCAAAGACGCCGGCACGGAATCCAAGATCGCAAGGGTGTATCCCAAGGACAACAGGATCATCGTCGAAGGAGTCGCGACTGCCAAGCGCAGCCAGCGTGCCCAGGGTGAGGTCAACACCGGCGGGATCATCGACAAGGACATGCCGATCAATGCGTCCAACGTGATGATCGTCTGTAAGGACTGTGGCCCGACGAAGATCGGAGCCCGATTCGATGAAGACGGCACCAAACACAGGGTGTGTCGCAAGTGTGGGAGTGATCTCTGATGGCTCCGAGGCTCAAAGAAATGTACAACGACGAGATCAAGGGTCAACTCCTGACCGATCTCGACCTCGGCAACGCGATGCGGGTTCCTCGTCTCTCGAAGATTGTGGTGAACATGGGAGCCGGCGATGCCGCTGCCGATTCGAAACTGATCGATGGAGTCATCGCGGATCTGAGGATCATCACAGGTCAACAGCCGAAGGTGAACCGTGCACGCAAGTCGGTTTCGAACTTCAAGATCCGTGAAGGTCAAGCGATCGGTGCGTCGGTAACGCTCCGTGGAGACCGGATGTGGGAGTTCTTCGACCGTCTGATCGCACTTTCGATTCCACGTATCAGAGATTTCCGTGGGTTGAATCCCAAGGGATTCGATGGTCGGGGGAACTACAGCTTCGGTGTAACCGAGCAGCTGATTTTCCCTGAGATCGACTACGACAACGTCATGAAGGTCCGCGGTATGGACATCACACTGGTGACCACCGCGGAGACGGACGCACACGGGAGAGCACTCCTTGATGCGTTCGGGTTCCCATTCCGCCGACAGCAAGTAGGTGCCTGATGGCGAAGACCTCAAAGATCGTCAAGAACAACAAGCGAAAAGAGCTCATCGAACGCTACGCGGAGCGAAGAGCTGTACTCATCAAGATCATCAAAGATCCAGAAGCCTCATATCCAGATAAGCGTGAGGCGTACGCCAAGATTGCCAAGATGCCCCGCGATGCGAGTGCAACGCGCTACCGCAACCGGTGCAACGTGAGCGGTAGGCCTCGTGCATACTTCCGCAAATTCGGTCTCTCGCGCATTGCAATGCGCAACATGGCCCACCGCGGTGAGCTGCCAGGGGTAAGAAAGGCTTCGTGGTAATCATGAATACTGATCCCATTTCAGACATGCTCACGAGGATCCGGAACGCCAATACGGCGCTTCATCCTGAGACGACGATGCCGTCGTCAAAGATCAAGGAAGAGATCGCCCGCATCCTCTCGGAGGAGGGCTACATCGATGGTTGGAAAACCGGTGATGCGGCTGTCGGAACGGAACTCATCGTTCGGTTGCGATACGACGCGGACAGGCAGCGTGTCCTCCAAGACATCCAGCGTGTCTCGTCTCCAGGACGCAGGGTCTATACAGGAGCTCAAAACATCGGCCGTGTTCAGGGCGGTCTCGGTGTGTCGATCATCTCGACATCCGAGGGCGTCATGACAGATCGGGACGCTCGCCGCCGCAACGTCGGCGGAGAAGTCCTCTGCAAGGTGTGGTGACATGAGTCGAGTAGGCAAAGCACCGATCAGTCTTCCCAGTGGTGTCGAAGTCAAGGTGTCAGGAAGGGTCGTGGAGGTCAAGGGACCAAAGGGATCCCTCACCCAGGACATCGACCCGGCGATCAACGTGTCGGTCGACGATGGCACCGTCGCTCTTGATCGGTCCAACGACGAACGTTCGTCTCGTGCGCTACACGGCCTCTACCGCTCCCTGATCAACAACATGGTCATCGGTGTGTCAGAGGGCTACTCCAAAGAGTTGACTGCGGTCGGCGTTGGTTATCGTGCGTCGCTCAAAGGCAAGAACCTCGAACTGCTGGTTGGGTTCTCCCATCCGGTGAACATCGAGGCGCCGGACGGCATCACATTCGAGGTACCCGAGCAGACGAAGATAATCGTCTCGGGGATCGATAAGCAGAAGGTTGGCCAGGTCGCTGCGAACATTCGTGCGGTCCGGCCCCCCGAACCATACAAAGGCAAGGGAATCCGCTACGTCGACGAGCACGTCAGACGTAAGGCAGGCAAGGCAGGAGTCTCCGCATGAGGGGCACACGAACAGACGCACGCAGACGCAGACACTTTCGTGTACGCAAGAGCGTGCAGGGTACGGAGAGTCGTCCACGTCTTTCCGTGTTTCGAAGTAACAAGCACATCTACGCACAGGTCATCGACGACAGCAGCGGTCGCACGATCGCATCTGCATCGACCAAGGAATCTGCGGTCAAGAGCGACGGGCTCACCGTTGGTTCCGCAACAGAGGTCGGCAAGCTGGTTGGTGCAAGGGCGAAGGACGCAGGAATCTCTCAGGTCGTGTTCGACCGTGGGGGCTTCAAGTATCACGGTCGGATCAAGGCGCTTGCCGAAGCTGCCCGCGAATCCGGTCTCGAGTTCTAGGAGCCAGAAATGACTACACAGAACAGAAGTCGCAACGACCGTAACGATCGAGGGCGGGGGCGCGAACGCGACGTACCTGAGTTCGACGAACGCGTCATAACCATCAACAGAGTGGCCAAGGTCGTCAAGGGTGGACGTCGGTTCTCCTTTACGGCTCTCGTCGCCGTGGGCAATGGAAAGGGCAAGGTTGGCGTCGGGTACGGCAAGGCTAAAGAAGTCCCCGCTGCGATCCAGAAGGCGTTCGAGCTTGCCCGTAAGGACATGTTCGATGTCCCCATGGCCGGCCAAACAATCATCCACGAGAT
The DNA here is from genome assembly GCA_023336815.1 of Actinomycetes bacterium. Taxonomy (GTDB): domain Bacteria; phylum Actinomycetota; class Acidimicrobiia; order Spongiisociales; family UBA5794; genus JAMBLL01. The sequence goes on along the minus strand of JAMBLJ010000181.1, from coordinate 3,559 downwards.
CATCGGCGAGCAGGGCGCAAGCAGGGTGATGCTGAAGCCTGCTGCTCCTGGTACCGGTGTCATCGCTGGCGGTGCCGTTCGCCAGATCCTCGAAGCTGCGGGTATCTCGAACGTCCTTGCGAAATCGCTCGGTTCACCCACTCATATCAATGTTGCAAAGGCGACCGTTGCTGCACTCAGGGGGCAAAGGCGCCCAGATGAGGTCGCACGGGCGCGTGGCAAGAAAGCGGAAGAGATCTTTCCTCCCGCTCTCCTTGCTGCGTACAACTCGGCTGAACTCATGAGGACCAAAGGCTGATCGATGGCAGATACTCTCAAGATCACACTCAGGCGTAGCCTCATCGGTGAAAAACCGAAGACGCGCGCAACCGTCGAGAGCCTTGGTTTGCGCAAGATCAACTCGTCAGTCGAACGGCCGAACACGCCGTCGGTCCGCGGGATGGTCCACGGCGTTAAGCACTTGCTCGAAGTGGAGGAAATCTGATGCAACTACATCATCTCCGTCCAGCGGAAGGCTCCAAGAAGCGGAAGATCCGTGTCGGACGAGGCGAAGCCGGGCGACGCGGTAAGACCGCAGGTCGCGGTACGAAGGGTCTCAAAGCCCGATCCAAGGTCCGTCCAGGGTTTGAGGGAGGTCAGACGCCACTGCTCAAGCAGATGCCAAAGCTGAAGGGCTTCCGGAACCCGAACCGGGTTGAGTTCACGGTGTTGAACGTCGAGCGGCTCGAGGCATTCGGGGCTGGTGAGAGCGTTTCCCCTGAAGACATGCGACAAGCAGGTCTTGTCAAGAAACGTGGCAAGATCAAGGTGCTCGGCCAGGGTGACCTCAACGTTGCACTCACGGTCAGGGCCCATGCCTTCTCCTCAGGTGCTGTTGACAAGATCAAGGCTGCCGGCGGCTCGATAGAACTGATAGACGAGAAGTAGTCGATTGGGGCCTGGCTGGCGATCTGTCGCGGTAACCTACGGTCGCTGCCAGAATGACAGCCAGGCTCGAAGTCGACCCCCAGAATTCTGGGGCACGAATCACTAGACCAAAACCGACGGGAAATTCATGCTCACCGCCTTCAGGAATGCCTTCAGGATCCACGACCTGCGGAACAAGATCCTGTTCACCTTGTTCATATTCGCGCTCTATCGGCTCGGTTCTACGATTCCCGTGCCTGGTGCGGACTTGGACGCTATTCGCGATTTTGCGAATCAAGCCGAGCAGGGCGGTTTCGTTGGGCTGCTGAACCTCTTTTCCGGCGGTGCACTGACGCAGCTGTCGATCTTCGCCCTCGGCATTATGCCCTACATCACGTCATCGATCATCCTGCAACTCCTCACGGTCGTGATTCCCAAGCTTCAGGCGCTTCAGGAAGACGGCGAGTCCGGACGCAAGGTCATTACACAGTGGACCCGCTACGTCACGGTGATCCTTGCTCTCCTGCAATCCACCGGATTCGCATACCTGTTCCACAGTGGGCAGTTCACAAACGGTGTCGACCTCATCCCAGACTTCACGCCTCGTAACGTGGTGATCATCGTGATCACGATGACCGCGGGTACCGCACTTCTCATGTGGATGGGCGAGTTGATCACCCAGCGTGGCATCGGCAACGGTATGTCGCTCCTCATCTTCGTGTCCATTATCAGCCAGATTCCGAGCCAGCTCGCGATTCTGAATACGAACTCTGCAACGTATCAGTTCGTGATCATCGTCGGTGTCATGATCGCACTGACCGTTGGCATCATCTTCATCGAACAGGGTCAGAGGCGGATACCTGTCCAATTCTCTAAGAGGGTCCGTGGCCGCAAGATCATGGGTGGACAGTCGACCTACATCCCACTCAAGGTGAACATGGCGGGTGTCATTCCCGTCATATTCGCCACGTCGATCATGTACTTCCCTGCGCTGATCTCATCGGCGCTCCCATCGACAGGATGGGGAGCAGCGATCCGCGACTGGATCAATACCAACATGTTGTCGTCCGGTGGAGGCGGTCACGGCGGTGGCGGTTTCTCCCCGAGTCTCTGGTACATCGGTGTCCTTGCTCTGCTCGTGGTCTTCTTCACGTACTTTTACACTGCGATCCAGTTCGATCCAGAGCGTCAGGCCGACATGATCCAGCGCCAGGGCGGCTTTATTCCTGGGATCAGACCTGGTCGTGCGACCGTCAATTATCTCAGTCACGTGCTGTCTCGCATCACGCTTCCCGGTGCCATGTACCTCGCACTGGTGACGATCCTTCCTTCATTGCTCGGCTGGTTCTGGGGCGTGCCCGTTGGTCTTTCGGGTGTGTCGATCATCATCGTTGCTGGTGTCGCGCTCGAAACAACGAAACAGATCGAGAGCCAACTCACGATGCGTAACTACGAGGGTTTCCTCAGCTAGGTATCGGACCGTCACCGATCCGACGAGGCATCGAAAGAACCGGCTTCGAGTCCTTTCCATGGCACAGGTAGTCTGTGACGACTGTTCGCGACAGATGGGTAGAAGACATGGCGAGACGAATCCTTTTTCTCGGGCCTCCCGGGGCAGGCAAGGGCACTCAGGCGGCGATGCTCGCCAACGCTCTTCACATCCCCCACATCTCGACTGGCGACATGCTCCGCAGTGCCGTTGATGCTGGCACCGATCTCGGCAAGAAGGTCGAGAGTGTCATGGCTGCTGGTGATCTCGTGTCGGACGAGCTTGTTGTTGCGATCGTCGACGACAGACTCGATCAGAGCGATGCGCGATGTGGATACCTCCTTGATGGATTCCCACGGAATATCGCACAGGCTCAGGCCCTCAATGATGCGGTTATCAACGCGATCGGAACGGTCGTGCTTCTTGAGGTCGACGCGGATGAGTTGGTTCAGCGGCTCATGAAACGAGCAGCCGAACAGGGCAGGGCGGATGACAACGAGCAAACGATCCGTCGCAGGCTCGAGGTGTATGAGGCAGAGACGTCGCCGCTTGTCGATCACTACGGTGATGCGGTGATTCGCGTCGACGGAATCGGCTCGATCGACGAGGTCTTCTCAAGAATCGCCCTGGTTCTCGCTCGTTCGTAGCGGGGACATGTATGCAAGGAACCCGACTCATCACGAAGAAGACCGCAGCCGACTTCGAAAAGATGAAGGTTGCCGGCATCTGTGTTGCGGCGATGCACCAGACGGTCCGCGAGATGGCAGCGGTCGGTGTCACAACGGCTGAGTTGGACGCTGCCGCTCGTGACGTGCTCGCTGCTCACGACTGTAGATCATCGTTCCTGGGATATGGTTCGCCGGACAACCCATTCCCCGGAGTTCTGTGCACCTCACCGAACTCGGCGATCGTCCATGGAATCCCGGGCGACTACAAGCTTGTCGATGGAGACATCATCTCTATCGATGCCGGTGCAATCTACGAGGGCTGGCACGGTGATGCTGCTTTCACGATGGCGATCGGTGACGTGAGCGACGACGTTCAGAATCTTCTCGATGTAACCGAGCGGGCGTTGTGGGCGGGTATCGAAAAGGCCGTGGCCGGTAACCGCCTTGGCGATATCGGTGCCGCGGTGGAATCGCTTGCACAACCGGATGGGATCGG
>JAMBLJ010000180.1 GCA_023336815.1 Actinomycetes bacterium | reverse complement strand
GGCCTGGATCCGAGGAGGGTTCCCATCCCCCGAGCTCGTCGCTGCGCTCCTTGCTTGTCCCCAGTCCCCCTTTCAAGGGGGACAGCAGAACGACGCAGTCGTGATGCAGGGGGATGGAGGCTTGAGTCGCACGGCGAAGACTGGTTGGGCTCCGTCCACAGCAACTCCGTGACATGGGAACGACGCGGGCGTCATCCCCGGGCTCGAAAATCGCTTTTGCCTCGAAAGGGGGACTGGCTTCTGGTCAGAATCCGCGGCGTTTGCGTTTCTTGATCGACTTGGCGCTGAAGGGTGCCTCCTCGATGGGTGGTTCCCACGAGGCAAGATCGGCGAGCCGTTCGTCATTGGAGAACATCTTCACGATGGGAACGTTGAGCTCAGCTCGGCGCTGGATACCGAGCACCTCGTTGACCTGATCCCATTCGACAAGCGTCACGACGAGACCGTCCTCACCTGCGCGTGCGGTACGTCCGCTTCTGTGGAGGTAGGTCTTGGGGTCATCTGGTGGGTCATAGTGAACAACGACGTCGACGCCATCGATGTGAAGACCGCGGGCAGCAACGTTCGTTGCGACAAGCACCTTGATATCGCCATCGCTGAACCGTTGCAATGACTGTTCTCGTTTCGCCTGGGGAAGGTCGCCGTGGATTGCAGCGCCTTGTACATCAAGTTCCTTGAGATCCCTGGCAAGACGATCAGCACCGGCTTTCGTTCGCGTGAATGCGAGGATGCGGTCGTTGTGACGAGAGAGTTCAGTGACGAGTTTCGCCTTGTCGAGATAGTGCACCTTCAAGAACCTGTGCTCCATGGTGTCAACGGTCTCAGACTCGGACTCGACCTCGTAGACGACCGGATCGTTCATGTACCTGTCGATGAGTTCACGAACCTGGTGATCGAGCGTTGCTGAATACAGGAACGTCTGTCGTTCATCGGGGAGCTGCGCCATGATCCTGCGGACCTGTGGCATGAACCCCATGTCCGCCATCTGATCGGCCTCGTCGATCGTAACGATGGAGATCTCACGTGGGTCGATCGCTTTGCGTTCCAACAAGTCGATAAGACGTCCTGGGGTCGCGATCGCTATCGAGGCACCATTGTTGAGGGCATCGATCTGTGGCCCCATAGGAGCGCCGCCGTACACGGCAACTGCTGTGAGGTTGCGTACTCGAAGCAGCGGCTCAAGCGTCTTCGTTACCTGGCCGGCGAGTTCACGCGTCGGTACGAGAATCAAACCGTGTGGTTTCTTGGAGTCGGATGCACCGACCTTCGTGATCATCGGGATCCCGAACGCGAGTGTCTTGCCTGATCCCGTCTGGGCCTTCCCCGTGATGTCGACGCCAGCCATGGCGTCGCGAAGGGTCAGTTCCTGGATCGGGAAGGGAGTTGTAATGCCTTGAGATGCGAGTTCTTCGACGATGTCGTCTGCGACGCCAAGATCGGAGAACGAGGTGGCTACGGGTGTTTCAGTGGTGTTCGTCATTCCAAAGGGCGGATCGGGAGGTATGCCCTACGGCAGAACGCTAGCGGGAGGGTGCCAGTACCGCTGTGGCTGGTGTGATCGAGCGGCCTCGGTCCCTCGGTGACGGACCGGAAAGACGGCAATCGATGGGCGAGATTGGTAGGGTGCCGGTCGATCTTTGAGAGGGGATCTATCCAGCAGAAGTTGTTGATCGGTCTCGTCGCAGCTGTTGGTGTTCTCGTGATTGCCGTTGTGTTCCTCGTGGGCCGCGTGACCGCCTCTCCGAGTGCGGAAGCACCTGGTTCAACCACGTCACTCGCTGACGTAACAACGACGTCGGCTGCTGTGACAACAACGACGTTGATCGATACGACAACCACGGTTTCCTTGATCACAGGCGATGCGAAGGCGGACGCCGGGGATGACTTCGTTGTGTCGATGGCTTCGCCGGTGGCACTCGATGGTTCGAGAAGTACCGACCCAGAGCAAGGAACTCTCGAGTACACGTGGACCCAGGTTTCGGGCCCCGATGTGACAGGCGGAACGGGTTCGCTGTCGGGCGAGGTTCCTGAGTTCACTGCTCCCAGCGCGGTCGTATCCCTCGTGTTCGATCTGACGGTCAACGATGGCGAGACTTCTGACGCCGACCGGATCCTCGTCCAGGTCGTCGAGAACGCAGGATCAGCCGTGTTCGTCGACATAGACGCCGAGGGAAGCGGATTAGGGAATGGGACGATGGCCAGTCCCGTGACATCGCTCCCTGCAGGTATCGGCATGGGTGCCGGGGGCTTCGGCGCAGACCTGTACCTCATGACACCTGCCAGCGGCGAGTACCTCGTTCCCGAGAGCGGTCTCGAACTGCCACCCAACACAAGCATCTATGGCGGATACGGCGGCGATTGGGTCAGAGACGTTTCGGTCCCCACTCTGATCACCGGGGCCCCCACCGTCATCGTGATCACCCCGGAGGGTGGTACGAGCGTCTTGTCCGGTCTCGAGATCGTGGGAGTCAACAATGCCGAAGGTAATGCCTTTGCCATCCTGCTGGACACGTTCGAAGACCCCGGCGGTGACGTCACGCTGAGCGATATCAGCGTCACGGCCGGTGACGCCGGGGGTAGCGGAGCCGACAGCGTTGCGGTAGTCGCAGGTGGAGCATTCGATCTGACGATCATCCGTTCGTCGCTGGCAGCAGGGACAGCCGGTACAGGCCGTGACGGTGACGACGGCGAACTCGGGGACTCGTTTCCGCCTACTCCAGGCGGCAACGCTAGCGGGCGAGACCCCGGTGGGGGATTCTTCCCTGGCGGCTGGGGAGGCAATGCGTTTGCGGGGAAAGGCGAACCCGGAGAGGCGTATCCGAGTTCGCTTTCTGGATCGGCTGGCAAGTCTGGCAAGAATGGAGGGGACGGCGGCACACGGGGCGGATCCGACGGTGGGATAGGCGGTGCTGGTGGACTGAATGAGCCGACTGGCGAGTCGGTCGGTGTACGCGGCGGAATTGGGTTACCCGGTCGTGACGGCGGCGGTGGCGGCGGCGGTGGCGGAAAGGTCGGCCTCGAAGGTGGTGGTGGCGGCGGTGGCGGCAAGGGCGGCAGGCCGGGCAATGGTGGAGATGGCGGTATGGGGGGAGGAGTGTCCTTTGGTCTTGTGCTTGAAACCCTGGAGGGCCGGATCGTGATCGACTCGACGACGATCGAAGCAGGCCGGGGTGGCGATGGCGGTGTTGGTGGGTTTGGCTCTGAGGGAGCCGGTGGCGCCGATGGTGGCAAGGGCGCCAAGGGAAGCTGCTCGTTCCTCGGCTGCGGAGCCGGACAAGCCGGTTCGGGTGGTGACGGAGGTGGCGGTGGAGCAGGTTCTCAGGGTGGTCAGGGCGGGGGCGGTGCAGGCGGGGCTTCGATCGGACTCGTCTTGGTCGGTGCCAAATCCGACGTCACAATAGTCAACTCGACTTTACAGGGCGGCACAGGAGGCACAGGCGGTCTCGGAGGTCTCGGAGGTCTGTCGTCCGTAGGTGCGAAGGGGCGGGCCGCGGGTTCGGGTTTCGTCCCCGATACGTATGCCCCTGCAGCTAGTCCGGGGGCTGGCGGTGGCTACAGTTTCGGCCTCTTCCTGGTAGACCCTGGTGATGCCATTCCGAAGATCGAGGGATCTGATCTGCTCGGTGGAGTCGGAGGGGCCGGTGGGGGTGGTCCGATACCTGGGCCACAAGGGCCGTCAGGCTCGATGAACTTCTGACGGTGAGCGCCGTCCCTGATAGCGGCCGAGCGCATAGGTTGCGGCTGCGAGGCCGACGGCTCCGACCGCTGCGGTTGTTCTCTTGACGACCTTCTTGCGTGTTCGGGAGAATTCAACGATCGGCCATCCACGGTGATAGGCGATCGTTTCGAGCGCACGATCCGGGTTGACCGCAACGGGGTGTCCAACAACCTCGAGCATCGGGAGATCTCCGGCTGAATCGGTGTAGGCGTAGCTCGCTTCGAGGTCATATCCCTTCTCGGCAGCGACCCTGCGAATCGCGTGAGCTTTCCCCTCCCCGTAACAGAAGGGCTGTGCGAGTTCACCCGTGTAGACACCGTTGTTGATCGCCGCAACGGTGCCTATCCCGCCTGTCATGTCCATTGCCTCGGCGAACTTACCTACGATCTCGATCGGCGAGGCAGACACGATGTAGGTGTCCCTCTCGGCATCGGTGTGAAGATCGATCAGACCTCTGGCCTCTCTCCGAACATCTGCCATCAGTTTGGGCAGGATGTCATCGGCGAGCTCGGTGAAGGTGGACACCGGTACACCGATGATCGCCTCCAAAATTCGATTCCTGACCATCTCGGTTTTGTCATCCGATGCACCTGAGAACTTGAAGGCCGCAGCGTTTGCTGCGTCGGCGATAAGTTGACTGGTCGGCATCAAACCGGCTCGATACGCGACCCAACCGAAGGTGAACACTGACGAACCCGAAATGATCGTACGATCGAGATCGAAGAACGCCGCAGCGCGAGATGAGGTCACGATCCCGAACCGAGATCGCTCACTTCCACACCGTACACGAGGTCGGCACCCACGGTTGCCGCCCCTGCGAGACCGTGGACGCGCGGGAGGATGCTGGCCGCGTAGAAGCGGGCTGTTGACACCTTTGCGGCCAGCCAGGGGTCAGAGCCGGACTTCGTGTGCGCAGCAAGGGCCTGGCGTGTGAGGTAGTACCCACCGGCGAGTGTGCCGAGCATCTCTTGATAGGGTGTTGCCCCCGACATCGCATCTGCCGGGGATGCATCGAGAAGATACGCTGTGGTCTGGCGAAGGGTCGATACCGCGGCCCCCAGCGAGGCTGAGATATCCGACAATCCAGCATCCCCAGCGGTATCTGCGATCGTCTGGATCTCGTCGAGGTAGGAGGAGATCACCGCTCCACCGCCCATGGGGAGCTTTCGCATGACCAGATCGAGGGCCTGGATGCCGTTCGTTCCTTCGTAGATGGGTGTGATCCGGGCATCCCGGTAGAACTGGGCCGCGCCGGACTCTTCGATGAACCCCATCCCGCCGAAAACCTGAACACCGATCGAGGCGAGCTCTACACCATGGTCGGTACACCACGACTTCGTGATCGGTGTGAGGAGGGCGAGGCGATCGCGGGCAGCGTCTCGCTCCTCCTTCGTGGCGGCGCTGTGCATCCGATCGTCGGCGGCGACAGCGTCATACACCAAAGCCCTCATCGCCTCTGTGTACGCCTTCATCGTCATCAGCATCCGTCGGACATCGGGATGTTCAACGATCGGAGAAACATCGGATGCACCGAGCGCACGGCCTTGTTTGCGGTCTTTGGCATACGCAGCGGCATGCTGATATGCCCGCTCTGCTACCGAGAGACCTTCCAGTCCCACCTCGAGTCTGGCCTGGTTCATCATCGTGAACATGTACCGCATACCCTGATTCTCTTCGCCGATGAGGTAGCCGGTTGCATCTTCGAAGGAAAGAACACATGTCGGGCTGGCGTGGATTCCGAGTTTGTGCTCGATCGACACGACCTCGACCGTGTTCCGTGCACCTGGAGTCCCGTCGTCGTCGAGCAGGAACTTTGGAACGACGAACAGGGAGATCCCCTTGGTTCCCGACGGTGCATC
>JAMBLJ010000179.1 GCA_023336815.1 Actinomycetes bacterium | reverse complement strand
GCGAGCTTCTCCGATGGTGCCTCGCCGTATCCGATCATCGCTCCGATCGATGTGATCCCGAGTGAAGCGAGACCGGTGAGGGCGTCGATCAGCTGGTCCTCCGACACCAGGCTCCCGCGCGCCAGCGCGGAGGAGATGAGACCTGCTGCGGTCTCTCGAAGAACACCAGTCGGTACACCTTCTGCATCTCTGTCGATCGAACCCCCATCAGGGTCGGCGGTTCCTGCGTCGATACCGGACGCTTCGAGTGCCTTTGTGTTCGCCACAGCAATGTGGCCGCAGTATCGGTAGATGACAGCAGGTCGGTCTCCCACCACAAGGTCAAGGTCGACTCTCGTTGGGAGGCGCTTCTCTGCGAGTGTCTCATCGTCGAAGCGGGTTGCCACGAATGGCCGACCGGACGGCAACGTTCTGAGGTGACGTGCAATGCGATCCTGGAGGTCGGCGATGTTGACAGCGCCCTTCAACGAGCAGCCACGAAGAAGGGCGGCGTACGGGACAGCATGGATATGGGCATCACGAAAGCCTGGGACGATGGTGGCACCGTCGTACCTCAGCTCGTCGTCAGCTGCGTCGGCGAGTTCGTGACGATCACCGACGGCGACTATTCGTGTTCCGTCGATGAGCAGGGAGTCACCCTGCCTACCCCTACCTGTCGCAACGGCGTCGGCCGAAACGAGCATCGTCATGGGTTCACGAGATGAGGCGGCATCCACGTTTCGATGATCATTCTGATCTCATCGTGGAGGAGCCCGTTCGTTGAGACGACGAGTCCCATCGTCGGCGTAGAAGGTCGACCATACGGATCTGTCACAGATCCGCCAGCCTCCCTCACCAGGATCATGCCCGCAGCGCCGTCCCACGGTGCGATACCAAGTTCCCAGTAGGCATCGAATCTACCGGCCGCGACCCACGCCAGATCGAGTGCGGCCGAGCCGAGGCGGCGGATGCCGTTGACCTCGCGCAGTACCTCCCGCAGGACAACCGACAGCGAGTCAGCGTAGACGTCGTGATCGTAAGGGAAGCCTGTCGCCACAACCGACTTGTGGATGTCGGAGACAGTCGAGACAGAGATGACGTGGCCATTCAGTTTGGCACCGCCGTTGTGTATCGCTGTGAACATCTCGTCACGTAGCGGGTCGTACACCACACCGACGAGACCGGTGTCTCCATCGTACAGGGCGATCGAAACGGACACCTGGGGAATCGCGTGTACGAAGTTGACAGTGCCGTCAAGAGGGTCGACGATCCAGTGCCTGCCTGGATGTGTGGTGCCGCCGCTTTCCTCCGCCATCACCTCGTCTTGAGGGCGCTCTCTCGCCAAGATATCGAGGATCGCTGCCTCGGCTGCGCTGTCCACATCCGTGACGGGATCGAACTTCGCTTTGTACCGGGGATCCTGTGGTGCGCCGAAATGCTTCTTGATGATCTCAGCTGCGGCCCTGGCCGCTGAGATCGCTACGTGAAGGTCATCCATGTGTGCAATGCTATACATGTCGCCTCCTGCGTCGGAAGTGCACGACGGCCCGGCTCATCATGTTCCCGGTGCGCAAACCTCTCTGCTGCCTATGCTCCCCGTTCATGGTGTCAATCGCACTCGTTGCACTGAGTTCCCTGCTCATGTTCGCAGCCTTCCCCCCGCTGGGTTTGGCGCCGCTCGCGTTCGTCGCCCCTGTGCCATTCTTCCTCGCCATCCGCTCGGTCGAGAGACCGTCATTTGCTCTGATGCTCGGGTTCGGTTGGGGTGCAGCGTTCTTCGGTCTCTTGCTCACATGGCTCATGGTTCTCGGCTTCGTTGCGTGGTTCCCTCTTGCGATCCTCATGGGATCCTTCACCGCCCTATTCGCCATCCTGATATGGACCTTCCGTCTCTGGCCAGCCTGGCGCTGGTGGCTCATTGCCGTTGGTGGCTGGACTGCAATGGAATGGATCAGAGGCCGTTTTCCCTTCGGTGGGTTCCCGTGGGGTGATATCGGATATCCCGCCGGTGGACTCCCCGGCGCTTCAGGTTCGGTCCAGTGGATCGGCCCATCCGGGTGGACGGTTCTCGTCGTCGGTGTCGCAGCTGGACTCGCATTGTTCATCGAGTCGCACAAGAACTGGCGGCTTCTCGTCGATCCTGCTGTCGTGACGGTCCTGCTCGTCATCGCCGGGTCGCTGTTCGCACCGAATCCTGGTGCCCAGGTCTGGCGGACAGCGATCGTCCAGGGATCTTCGCCATGCCCACAGACAAGATGCCAGAACGAGAACCAACGCATCTTCGAATCACATCTCGAACTAACGAAGTCGATACCAACAGGTTCGGTTGATTTTGTCATCTGGCCCGAAAACTCGACGGGAACACCGTTCGAACCTGAAACGTCCGATTCCGTCCGCAACCAGATCATCGAACAGGCCACACGTCTCAACGCATACATGCTGATATCGAGCACCAGAGTCGTCAGTGAGGATGAGTTCCTCAACGTCAACGTTCTCTATTCACCCCAGGGTGTGAAGGTCGGCGAGTACCGCAAGGGTCATCCGGTCCCGTTCGGGGAGTACGTGCCGCTGCGGAGCCTCCTCGACTTCGTCCCTCAACTCGATCAGGTACCGAGAGACATGATCCGTGGTACCGAACCAGTGGTCTTCCCGACGGAGTTCGGGAACGTCGGTTCCGTGATCTCGTTTGAGGGGTCGTTCGCTCGCAGCATGAGATCGCTTGCTCGCGCAGGTGCCCAGGTCATGGCCGTCAACACGAACACATCGAGTTTCGGTGTGTCGGCAGCGTCGGAGCAGGCCATCGGCATGGTCCGTGTTAACGCGGCCGGTATTGGTCTCGACACTGCGTACGCCTCGATCACTGGCAAGTCGACCTTCATCACAGCCGACGGTCGTACAGGCGACAAGACAGAACTTCTGGACGCCACGCTGCTGTACGGAAGCCTGCAATTCAGCGAGCCGGGACAGACGATCTGGGTCCGATTTGGTGACTGGCTTGCCTACGTGGCGATCCTCGGTCTCGTTGCTGGTCTGGCCCTTCCAGGGGCGAAAGAGAGCGACCAGACACAGGGTCCCGGACGCCAATCGAAGACTGGCCTTGCACGTTCGGCCTAGTAGCGATTAGAATCCCATCCGCCGAAATATCTGGGCACCTCTGTCGCGTCTTAAGCACTTCACGGGGGAGTCCCAACCACGGACGAAGAAAGGCACACAACACATGTCTGACATTCTCAAGGCATCGCGACCGAAGGGTCGGTCACGTCGCCCAAAGACATACGACGACGACCGCACCTGCGCAACAGCCGAGTGCGACACCAAACTCTCGAAATACAATCGAGCGGAGTTCTGTCACACGCACCGCCCGGTGCGGTACCCACGCCTGCGTGGCGTGTTGAGCTCAGAGGAGTAGTCGTTCGCCGATCGGATCGGCCAGGAACGCAAGAAGAGGCGCCCCTGATGGGGCGCCTCTTCTTGATTCGCTGTCGCGTGTCGTGCGCGTCATCCCTCGTAGGCGGCGATGCCGGCGGCGAGGATATCGATCCCGCGATCAAGGTCTTCGATGCTGACGTTGAGGGGTGGAATGAAACGGATGATGTTTCCGTCCGGTCCGCAGTTCAGGATGAACATGCCTGCTTCGAAAGCGTGCGAAGAGATCGCTGCGAACGCATTCGGATCTGGAATGTTCGATTCCTTGACCAGTTCGATGCCGATCATCAGCCCGAGACCCCGCACGTCACCGATCGTGGGGTGTTCGTCCTTGAGTTCGTTCCAGCGGCCGAATGCATGTTCAGACAGAGCGTTCACACCAGGCACGACTGAACGGAGATCGTCGACGACCGCTCCGGCTGCTGCACACGACACCGGATTGCCACCGAACGTTGTTCCGTGGGAGCCAAGTGGCCATGCATCGAGGATCGCTGCGCTTGCGCCAACAGCGGACAGGGGGAGACCGTTTGCGATCGCCTTCCCCATGACCAGGATGTCGGGCTGGACGTCGTATACCTGGCTGGTGAACCAGTCGCCTGTGCGTCCAAAGCCACTCTGGACCTCGTCCATGATGAGAAGGATTCCGTGTTCATCAGCGATCACCCGCAGAGCATGAACAAATTCTCTGCTGCCCGGGTAGTAGCCACCTTCACCTTGCATCGGCTCAACAAGAAACGCTGCCACCTCTCCAGGGGTGACCTCGTAGGTGAACTTGAACTCGAGTTCACGCAGGGCGTACGCGTTGGCCTCTTCCTGGCTCATCCCCCAACCGAAAGGATGCGGGAACGGGGTAATGAACGTCGATGGGACCAACGGGTGGTATCCCTGACGGTATTTCGCTTTGGATGTCGTGTAGCTGACCGAGCCCATGGTCCGTCCATGGAATCCGCCGCGGAACGCCATGATGCCCTGTCGACCACTCGTCTTGCGGGCGAGCTTGACCGAGGCTTCAACAGCCTCAGCGCCGGAGTTCATGAACAGCACCTTCTCGATGCTGTCGGGTGTCACGCTGACGATCTTCTCAGCAGCCGTGACTATGGGTTCGTATAGGAAGGCCCCGCCCGCGTGCCATAACTTGTTCAGTTGCGCCTCTGCGGCTGCGACCACGTGATCGGGTCGGTGCCCCAGATTTGTGACGGCGATGCCGCACGCGAAATCAAGGTACTGCTTGCCGTCTGCAGCTGTGACCCAGCTGCCTTTTCCGTCCGTGATCTCGACTTCGTTGTCGAATGCGATCACGGGAGCGATGATGTCGTGTAGACGTGATTGGAGGTCTGTCATCTCTTCTCCTCATTCAAAATGGGGTTGTCAGGTGATAAACGAGGTGTGAGCGGGCCCTACGGCGCTGCAAAGAGGTGGCGGCGATGGTGTCGGGGTATCCGGTGCATGCCCGCATCGTACCCGTACTTTGGGTCTCCCCACCACCGATTTCGTGTCGACCTACTCGCCAGTGAATTCAGGAGAACGTTTTTGGATGAACGAGGTGATCGCCTCGGTGAAGTCGTTCGACTGAATAAACGCGGCGTTCCATAGCGCCACGTAGTCCAGCGCCTCCTCGATGGATCGGTTTTCGCCGCCAGCTAGGACCGCCTTGGTTCCCTGAACGGCGAGGGGGGAGTTGGCTGCGATGTTGTGTGCGGTCGCCTGGGCCTCAGCGACCACGGCGTCTGCGTCGAGAACCACCCGGGTAACAAGACCCATGGTGTGTGCTTCCGTTGCCCCGAAATCCTTGCCGGTGTACACCACCTCTGCCACGTAGCCAGGGTTGATGATCTTGGGCAGACGCTGCATCGTTCCCACATCGGCGACCATCGCGATCTTGGTTTCCCTCACGGAGAAGACGGCGTCCGCTGCGGTGTACCTGATATCGCACGCCGTGATGAGATCGATACCCGCCCCGATGCAATGACCGTGAACAGCGGCGATAACCGGCTTCGAGCATTCGGCGATCGCATTGAACGTGGCCTGGAGTTCCTTGACTTTTCTGTAGAGCGCCATTCGCCTGCCGACATCAGAACCCGGTTCATGTCCCGATACTTGCGAACTGTCGCCACCCATCAACGTTGGCCCGAATGCCTTGAGGTCGATTCCCACAGTGAAGGACTGGCCCTTCGCTGCGATCACGATCGCCCGGGTCTCGTTATCAGCGGACAGCGCCCGCATGATCATGGGGAAGTCCTCCCAGAAGTCCGGTGCAAGCGCATTGCGCTTCTCCGGCCGATCAAGCCAGACGGTCGCAACGTGCCCATCGAACCCAACCGAGATGACATCAGACGAAGGAATATGTGAACGACTCATGCTCCACAGCGTACGCCAGTCCCCCTTTCAAGGGGGACGGCAGAGCGGGAACGCCAAGGGCGTTCCTTGGCGATGCAGGGGGATGGGAGCTTGAGTCGTCCGGGCATGGTTGGTTGGGCTTTGCAAGACAGAGCGGGAACGCCAGGAGCGTT
>JAMBLJ010000178.1 GCA_023336815.1 Actinomycetes bacterium | reverse complement strand
GAGGAAACCTGCGACTCCAAGGCCGACGGCCGCACCTATACCGATGAGACCGATCTTTCCGAGCGAACGTTTGGTGTGAGCCGCGAGCGCTGAGCGACGGGTTACGTCAATGCGATCAACGATGTCGTCCTCCCCGCCCACGAGTACGGCAATGTCTCTGAGCGCTGCCATGCGTGCGGCTTTGTCCGACTTCAGGGTGTAGGGAGCAAACGGATCGAGGAAGTACAGATCCACGAGGAAAGCGATGCAATCCGTGGTCGGGAGCGTCCCCCCGAATGCTACGAGGGCACCCGCCGCGCCGCCCTCCCCGATCCCGACCTCGTCGAGTGCCAGTCGTTGACGATCAAGAACTCGCTCCATCTTCTCCCAACGCGTCTCGTCCTGTTCCCTGGATGTGACGAAGTCGGCAAGAAGGAACTGAGATGAAAGCAGAGCGAACGCTCCAAGTTCTGTATCGTCCTGGACCTCTATTCGTTCCGGGGTCCCTTCGGAATCAAGGATCGCGGGTCGTACCGGATCGCCGAGTTCGTGGCTTGGCATGCGTCGCTTGGCCTTTTCAGCAGCGAGTGCAGCGGCACGAGTTGCCTGTTCCTTTGCAGTGCCCCTGGCGCGGGCGATATGTGGGGCTGCAACTCGAGCGCCCTGGACAGTCCGTTCGGCGACCACACCTGACGCACCCGCTACATGACCTCCGGCGACCCTCGACCCTTTCACCGCCTTCGATGCCGCTGTACCGGCTGCTCTTCCCACCTTCGATGCGAACCCCTTCGTACTGTCCCCGTCTGACGCCTTCTTGCTCATAGTTCTCCTATCTCTCTGTTGAGTGTACGTGGTGGTGCCAACCGCCCGGCACCACCACGCAGCCCGCCTACCATTTCTCCTTGTCGTCGGGGTTCTCCCATCGGGGCTTCTGCCGCGACTGGCGCGCCCGCCACCGTTCGATCTCGAGCTGCTTCTTGGTACTGGCGTCGTACTCGCCACGACGCAACCTGTCGGACGAGTACCCGAGCTCATCGATCTCTGCCAAGAACTCATCCGGGCGTGATGAATACTGCCTTCGCTCCTCCATCTCCCGCCTTCGCTCCTCAAGCAACTCTGCGGCCTCCTCGTGACGCCTCTGCTCAGCAAGATCGATGGCTCGCCTGCGATCTTCGGCTGCCTTGAGGATCGTCACCTCATCGATCACGTCTCGATCGGCCTCAACGTCTTCGGCGTCAGCCGCAACAACGATGTTGACATACACCGGCATCGTGATCTGATGCATCTCGACAGTTTCACCGACCGACGTGTATCGGAGAACAACGTCGGCGATGTGCTTCTCGCCGAGCTCCGCAACGTTCGGGATGGTGAACTCGAAAACAACCCTCCTGTTCTCACCGCCATAGAAGTCACCGAGCTCAACCTGCAGTCCGCCCGGGACGGGTCTAGTGGGGAACTCATGGAGAACACCGAGGAGCTTCACATCCGACCGTGGCGTGATCTCGACGGATACATTCTGTGAAGCGACCGACGCCAATCCGTCGAACTCTTCGTTGAATATCTTCGCAGCGTCCTCAGGGCCCTCCGCGAAGTATGCGTTACCTCCTGCGGCGCTGGCCAAGGAGAACAGGAGGTCCTCGTCAAAGCGATCCCCAAAACCGATAGTGGACGTGGTGATACGTTCTCCGCGAACACCTTCGGCCATACCTTTCAACTGCCCCGGGTCCGTCACACCAACGTTGGCGTAACCGTCGGTGAGAAGCAACACACGGCGCTGACCGCTGTCAGGCACCCGCCGGACTTCCTCGACACCCTTGAGCCAACCGCCCGAAAGATTGGTCATCCCGCCAGTTTCGATCCGATCGATAACGATGCCCATGAGCGCCTTGTCGGGCCTGGCCGACGCAGCGAGGAGTTCGACACTGTTCTCAAAGGTCACGAGTGCCAGCGTGTCATCAGGACCAAGGCGAGAAACGAGGAACCTCGCCGCGTTCTTGGCTCCTTCGAGCTTCGCACCACTCATGGAGCCGGAACGGTCGATCACCAGCGCCAGATTGAGCGCAGGCCTCTCACCGTCCCCGGCCGCATCTGGAGCAACCACTTCCAACATGGCATGGACATGGTGCTCGGACTCAACAGCGAGCAACGAATAGTCAACACGAACAGATGTTTGCATCAATCCTCCTACAACGGAACCCGTGTTTCGGATCCTCGACCACAACGACAATGTACCAAGCGGGTATGACAGATTCGGGACCCCGCTCACCCTGGTCTACGACGACGACAACCGCCTCTCCAACCACTCGAGTCGGTCCCGATCCGCAGCGAAAAGGTCATCTCTTTCCA
This sequence comes from Actinomycetes bacterium, assembly GCA_023336815.1. Taxonomy (GTDB): domain Bacteria; phylum Actinomycetota; class Acidimicrobiia; order Spongiisociales; family UBA5794; genus JAMBLL01. The sequence continues at coordinate 1,628 of JAMBLJ010000178.1, read as the reverse complement.
CGCACCGGTAGCCGCTCTTCTCCATCTCAGCTACGATCGCTGGACCGTACTCAGAAGAGATCTCGAGGAACGTTCCGTTGAAGATCGTTTCGTTCCTGCGACCGTACTGCTCGGCGATTTCCTCCGGCAGGTGTATCTCTTGGAGATACTCGGGAGTTGGCGGGTAATCGAGGGTTTGGAGCCCTTCGATCGTGTTCGGATCGAACGGTTCATCCTTGTCGGGGAATCCATCGTGGTCCGTTGCTGCGTACCTCGCTGCGCCGACATCAAGCGCACCGGGGATCGGGCGGCCGATGTGGAGATCCTGGGTGTACTCGTCAAGTGTGCCATAGCCAGCCCTCCCGAGGAGCTCCTCGTACACCTGAGAATCCGCCATCTCGGCTACTTCGCCCCATGTCGAACACGAGTTGACAACGTCGACCACGTGAGCGATGTGTTCGGCGTCAGCCATCGGGATGATCTGAAACCGGCTCTCCCCATCGAACCCGGTTGTGGTTCCATAGGCGAACACGTCGAGCGGCGTGATGGGACGCATACTCAGCATTCGGCGCCGTCCACCAGAGCCGGATGGGACGAAGGCGAAAACGTTCCATCTCTCGTTTATCTCGACCCGCGAACCGACCTGGACCTCGTACATCAACTCCCACAGGAGAGCCGGAGAAGACAACTTGACCGGCTCTGTGTTAGCAGCACCGCCGTCAGCCTTCGGTCCGCTGGCCGAACCAATGGTGGCGTCGAAGCAAACGGTTACGAACGTTCCGTTTCGCTCGGTGACGTATCCATCCATCCAGTGTTCGGTGTCCGTCCAAGCTTTTCGAGCCTGGATCCAGTGAGCCCCTCGGAGAACCTCGTACTGGGTCTCTCCTTGGGTTCCGATCTCGTTCTGTCGTTCCATGTTGCTCCTTTCGAGCATCATGAGAGCGACCGGGAGATGCAGAAAACCCTCCCGTAGGGGGAGGGCTTGTGCCTGTATCCTCCTACATCGTTCGAATCCGAAGATTCGCTGGCAGTAGCACCTTGTCTCCGTTTCCGGAGCCAGGTTGCCGGGCTGTCAAAGGGCCAGTTCCCTCGAGCCACTCTCGATGTTATGTGACATGAATTGTAGCAGAAACGGGCTCAGAAAGCGAATCGTGACATCGGCTGTAGCCCGCTTGTTGGTGTCAGGTCGGTTCGGACACCGACGACGTTGGCTCGGGCGTCAACGGACCGACACCCGACTGCTATCCGGCCATTAGTAGCGCCTACCGTCGTTGGCCCCATAGGCGTACGCCGAGGCCAGATGCTCGCTCCACGGATCGTTCTATGGCCTGACGGATCACGACCTCCTCGCCAACGATCGTCACCTCTTTAGAGGCTCTCGTCACCGCTGTGTACAGCAATTCCCTAGTGAGCAGCCGTGATGATTCGACGGGAAGCGCTACAACCACCTCCTTGAATCCCGAACCCTGGCTCTTGTGGATCGTCATGGCGTGGACCGTCGTGTGTTCCCCAATGTGGGACCTCGAGAACATCCGGACACTTCCCCGGTCGAACGCGACCTGAAGACCATCAGCAGTCTGTACGGTGACACCGATGTCCCCGTTGTAGAGATCGAGCGTGTAGTCGTTTGCGGTGATCATCACAGGCTG
>JAMBLJ010000177.1 GCA_023336815.1 Actinomycetes bacterium | reverse complement strand
ACCGGCGCACGCTGACCAGTACCGGTCCGTTCTGTGGGCCCCGTGCGGCATATATCGGTTCGCGAACCCTGGGTACGCGGAGGTGACCCTGGACCTACTCTTGGTGGGTCACAGGATCTTTGGCGTTCTCGGCCAGTTGTAGCTGCTGGTCGATCATTTCGAGCAGGGCCTCATGCCCATCTGTCGTCCCCCCAATGGCCTCGAGCTGAAGGCCGAAGTTGAACGTCATTACAAGGGACACGACGGCATCCACAGGAAACCGCTGCGTATCGATGCCGTAGTCGTTCATTGCGTGGGTGAAGGCATCGGTGAGGATCGTTCGCCAACCTCGGTTCACCTCCTGGAGGCGCTCCTTGAGCTCGGGTTTGTTCCAAGCCATTGATTGCATCTCGAGCCAGAGTTTGCCATACCCAGCTTCGCGATCCTCAATCTCCAGGTCGTCCATTGCGGTCCGCCACTTCTCTATGAAGGAGATGTCTTGTGCATAGAGGACGCGTTGGCGTTCGAAGAGTCGATTGGTGAATCGGTCGAACGCTTCGAGGAGGAGATTGTCGAGATTTGTGAAGTAGTACCGCACCAGGCCGTGGTTGACACCCGCTTCCTTCGCGACAACTCGCACCGTGAGCGCGGCATGGCCACGCTCTATGAGCAGGCATTCGGTGGCATCAAGCAACGCCTTGCGCGAATCGGTCCCTTGTGCGGTGCTCATCAGTTCTCCGGAGACATTGCGGCTCGATCGTTTGACTTTACTATTAGACATCTGTATAAAGGTGCTCATCATCCGCGATAGGGAAGGCACCCACTCATGGTCATGATCAAGACGCGCTACGGCAGCGAGACCGGAATCGACGATTCCGCACTTGAGGAGTTCCGTGCAGGATTCGGGGGGGAGATGCTTACGGCCGATGACGCTACCTATACAGAGGTACGCGAGATTTGGAACGCAATGATCGATACGAGGCCGGCGTTGATCGCCAGATGCCAGAGCCCGGACGACGTCATCCTCTCTGTGAATTTCGCTCGAGATAACGGCCTGGTGTTCTCCGTACGAGGCGCCGGCCACAACATTGCAGGAAACTCTCTTGCGGAAGGCGGTCTTCTGATCGATCTCTCGCCAATGACGGGAGTGGAGGTGGATGAAGACGCCAAAACTGCTCGGGTGCAACCTGGCGCCACCCTTGGTGACTTCGATAACGCGACTCAGGCCTTCGGACTCGCGACCCCCACCGGGATCAACTCGACCACAGGGATAGCTGGGCTGACGCTCGGAGGTGGGTTTGGTTGGCTGAGCCGAAGCTACGGCATGACAATCGACAATCTGCTGTCCGCCGATGTCGTCACTGCCGATGGTGAGCTGGTCGTGGCAAGTGAGTCGAGTCACCCCAACCTGTTCTGGGGGATTCGAGGCGGTGGTGGCAATTTCGGAGTGGTGACGTCCTTTGAGTTCCAACTTCATGAAGTCGGACCTGAGGTCCTATCCGGCCTGATCGTCCACGATGCGGCTGATGCGCAAGCTGCATTGGAGTTCTACCGAGAGTTCGCAGCGCAGGCACCCGACGCTCTCACTACATGGGTGGTGATGCGCAAGGCGCCCCCGCTGCCGTTCCTCGATGAGGCGATACACGGCACCGATGTTGTGGTCTTTGCCCTGATGTACAACGGAGATGCTTCCGAAGGGGAAGAGGTAATTGCACCGCTCCGCGCCTTCGGGACTCCCGTGGGAGAAGGCATTGGGCTGAATCCCTATGTCGGTTGGCAACAAGCATTCGACCCCTTGCTTACACCGGGAGCGCGGAACTACTGGAAGTCCCATAACTTCGGTGAGCTATCAGACGATACCGTCGCCATTCTGATTCGATACGCGCAGAATCTGCCCTCCGGTTTCTCCGAGATCTTTATTGCCCAGATGGGTGGGGCGACAAGCTCAATCGCGAGTGATGCCACTGCGTATGTGGGGCGCGACGCCGGATTCGTTCTCAACGTCCATACCCGCTGGGAAGACGCTGCTGACGACGAAAGATGCGTTGCGTGGGCTCGAGAGTTCTTCGATGCCACGCTGCCGTACGCCAGCGGGGGCGCCTACGTGAACTTCATGACCGCAGAGGAATCCGGCCGTATCGAAGCTGCCTATGGCCAGAACCACGAGCGTCTCATCGCGGTCAAGGATGAATACGATCCGGACAACCTATTCCAGTTCAATCAGAATATCGCTCCAAGCGGAGGCTAAGTAGCGCGGCCGAGGCGCAACTGGTGTCGTTCTCCGGGCTGACTGCGGCACATACCGGTTCGCGAACCCTGGGTACGCGGAGGCGGCCGTGGGTACTAGCGTTGCGGCGATGGAACTGAACCCTGTACTCGCTGAATT
>JAMBLJ010000176.1 GCA_023336815.1 Actinomycetes bacterium | reverse complement strand
GTCGATCAGTCCGACTTTGAACATCGGATCATCGAACGTGGTCGGCTTGGCAAAGGAGAATCCCATTCCCTCGTCGCAGCTGATATCGATGATGACGCACCCCTTCTTGAGGTGGGATATCTCATCCTCGGTGACGAACATCAGAGGTTGCTCAGGGTTTTGGAAGATCCCGTTCACGATGATGTCGGCCTCGCCGATCAGGTCGAGAAACGGTCGTTCGGAGCCGTCGTGCTCCACGACCAACTGACGTGCATGACCCTCGGCGCTCGGCCGGATGCGGACGTAGTGGCAATCAAGCACCTCCTCCCGCACCTCATGATCGGGGCGCTGGATACAGATCGTGACATCCCTGAACCCGCGTGCCTTGAGTGCGTAAATTGCCCCCCTACTTACCGCGCCAAAGCCAATGATGACGGCCTTGCGTTGGTCGCCGTAGTGACCGTCGATGCCTTTCAACTGCAGTGCATGCAATACACCGCAGTATCCGGCCAGTTCGTTGTTCTTGTAGAACGTGTGCCGTCCGGCGTGTCCATCGGGCCCCCAGACGAACATTTCCTCGAACGCGATCAGGGTGTGCCTCCGCTCGATCGCGACCTGTGTCAGAGCCCGCTGCTGAACACAGTGCGGCCAGCCCCACAGGATGCCGCCTTCTCGGAGAGCCTCAAGATCCTCCAGCCCAGGCTTGAGAAGAAGAACTGCTCCCAGGTCCGTCAACAGCTCGTGTCGTGTCGCAGTGCCACCGGTCTGGCGAGCGATCTCCCCGTCGTCTATCCCGAGCGACGCCCCGTAGCCCTCCTCGAAGATCAGCTGACGGCGCAGCGGCTCCGGGATGCGCTGGAGATGACCCGGGTGGATAGGAATTCGCCTTTCGTTCTTCTTGCTGGACGTTCCAATTACTCCGAGTTTCAGCATTCGAGCTCCTTCTTCAGCTACCTCATAGACGGCTAGGTCAGGGTACATGCCTATTCATGCGGTCCTTTGAGTCGGAGAGGAAGATCGGCCCTCGATTCGCTCACCTGCTCGTCGAGTGTTTCGACGATCTGGATTTGCGGTCCCTGGTACGTGCGCACTAGTTCACGGTATTGGTCGAGTGTCCAATGGCGAGTCTCGTCGTTGCTCCCTGGTATTGGTCGGTCCGCGGCGCCGAACCGACACGCGCCGAGGGCGAAGAACACCACTGACCAGTCCCGCGATTTCAGTTTGTCGATGAACCCGCGTCGTCTGTCGTCGGGACATACTCGGGGTTGCCGACTTCGACGCAGCGGCTTCTTCGATGATCCGACACTGTCTGACACGTTGACTATCTCTGAAGTTGCGGCGTGGTGGGATACCGGACCCGTCACGATCGTAGATCTACGCCACATGGCACACGGCACGCTGCACCTATGCCTGCCGTGGCACGCGCGTCGCCCACTGTACGCTCGGTGACGGATACACGGGAGGGCCGAGAACTGATGACATTCATCTTCTCGCTCCTGCGTGATGGTGCCGTCTTGCTCCTCTTCTCGATCCCGCTGATCCTGATCGCAAGACGACGCAATCGAATGGCCCAAGCGCGCGGATTTCTGATCGGGGGGGCGATCATCGCTGTTCTCTCCGCGACGATTACGGTCACGTCGATCCAGCTCGTCCAGAGGTGTTTCGATGCCGGCAACAGCGGATGCCAGGACTTCGGATCCACCGGATTCCGCATGCTTCTGATGGGTGGCTACATCATCGTTGTACTCGTCGAAGCAAGTCTCGTCGCAGGAGAGTGAACGAGATCAGCGTCTTCAGAGATCGTGTCCCGTCGACCAACCGCGAGCCACGCAACATGCCACAACTACGCTCATATCGATGACGATTCGATCAACACCGACACGCATAGCCGAAACCATCGAACGCCTCTCGACCGATGAAGACGTTTGGATAGCGACAGCCTCCGAAAGCGGGGTACCCCATCTGGTGCCACTGTCACTGGCCTGGCACGCCGGACATGTACTCGTTGCGACACCTGCGGACACACCAACGGTCAGAAACGTACGAGAGACCAGCCGTGCTCGAGCGTCACTCGACAGCACAGCAGACGTCGTGATCATCAGCGCAAGAGCCAGTTGCACCGCCTTCGAAGACACCGATAAAGCGACCAGAGCCGCCTTTGTCTCGGCTGCCGGTTGGAACCCTGAGACCCTTGAGGGCACCTGGTCGTTGATAACCCTCGTACCGGACCTCATTCACGTCTGGAACAGCGTCGCCGAGATCGAGGGGCGCACGATCATGCGCCACGGAGCCTGGGTCGAGAGCTGATCCCAGCTGGTGTTCTGACGCAGTGGGGCGGTCAGCTATCGAGGGTCGGACTGGTCAACCCATCGATCTGGCTCGTAAGGAATGTCACATCTCGAGATGACGTCGCCAATTGGGCAGCGCACGTATACGCATCCCTCGCCTCGTCAATACGACCGAGCCTGCGCAGAAGGGTGCCTCGCGTCGCGTGCATCAGGTAGTACGAGTCCAGGTCGGTGCCAATGGCATCCAGTGCGGCGAGCCCTTGCTGCGCACCGTTGCGCTCACCCACAGCGATCGCCCGGTTGAGCGCAACGACAGGACTTGGCATGAGAGCAAAGAGATGGTCATAGAGATCGACGATCTGGCTCCAGTCTGTTTCACCGAAGGACTGGGCGCTGCAATGCACCGCCTGAATAGCAGCCTGGAGCTGAAACGGTCCTGGCTGGTCTCGCCGGATACACGCTCGCACGATCGTGTGCCCTTCCCCGATCAGCGGCCCGTCCCAGCGCGATCGATCCTGGTCACTGAGCACGACGAGTTCACCGAGCGCGTATCGAGCGGACATCCGCGCCTCGCTCAGCAGCATCAACGCCAGTAGACCCGACGCCTCGGGTTCATCCGGCATCAGATCCACGAGGGCTCGCGAGAGCCTGAGAGCGTCGCTACGAAGCGATGAGCGATCCGGATCGTCTGCGCCCGTGTTGTAGATCAGATAGATGACGGACAACACCGAACGAAGCCTGTCGGGTAGATCTGCATCGCGCGGAACGCGGTACGGGATATTGGCTGCCTTGATCTTGTACTTGGCCCGAACCAAGCGCTTCGCCATTGCAGATTCAGTCACGAGGAACGAGCGTGCAACCTCGTCCACGCCGAGACCACCCAACAGACGCAGGGTCAGTGCCACCTGGTGTTCTGTTCGCAGCGCACGATGACAACAGGTGAAGATCAAGCGAAGCTGGTCATCCCTCACCACGCCGACTTCGGCATCGTCGTCGACGGCCGATGCGATCTCCTCGATTCCGATCTGCGCATACAGTTCTCTGCCGCGAGCTGATCGTCGGACTCCATCGATCGCCCGATTCCGAGCGGTCGTAACGATCCAACCAGCGGGGTTTGGCGGGTTGCCATCCTCCGGCCACCGGTCGCTAGCCACAACGAACGCATCCTGTACGGCATCCTCAGCGAGAGTGATATCGCCGAATATCCGAACCAGTGTCGCCACCGCCTGGCCGTATACCTCTCGGAATACGCTCTCGATGTCCGGATGATCCCGTCCGGCAGCGGCGACACCTGGCACACCCGATCTCAGGCGCTGCGTGAATCGTGGAAGGGTCGTACTTCGATCGGATGGTCGATCGCATCCACGACCTTTCCGGCCCAATCGAGCGCAGCGTCAAGATCGTTTGCCTCGATGACGTAGAACCCACCGATATGTTCCTTGGTCTCAACGAAAGGACCATCCGTGATGACCATGCCGCTATCTCCCTTTCGCACAACCGTCGCAGCGTCGGGGCCATGCAGACCCCCGGTGAAGACGAACGCTCCACTACTTCTCATGTCAGCCTCGAGGGCATTGACACGCTCCATGAACCCCTGCATCGTTTCAGGGGTCATCGGCTCCCTGGCCTCGCCCTCGACAACGTGCATCGACAACAGGTACTGACTCATACTCGCTCCTCCGTTGGGATCGGGCCATGCCCGCTTTCACCCTACCTACGAACGGGTTCGACTCAAGAGGACACTTCTGCCAGAAACTTCGCACTCCTCCGTGACTGAACGTCGGTCTGACGGGGAACCAGAACCGCGATTCGCCTACCCACGATGTTTCGTCTCAACTCGCTGATCGAGCCCATACCGCACCGCGTGGTCAGCGAGTGTCGGAAAACCGCCAAAGGATACGTTCATAGAGATTCGTCGTTCGCATGACGGTTTCGATCGATACACGCTCGTCGGTCCCGTGAAAGAGCGCGACGAGATCAGAGAAGGGCGTGGCTTCGTCGTACAGACCGACTCCGAGAGCGATAGTTCCGTGGCGTCTCCAGAACCGAGCGTCGGTGGCAACCGTTGCGAGTATCGGAACGATGTTCCGATGACCATCGACGTCTTCGACACCGTCAGCGATTGCTGCCCACAATGGATTGTCTGTCGACGCCAGTCCAGCCTGATCGTTCGAAACAGGAACGATCTCCACGGCGTGAGCGACATCGCCCATGGCTTCCTCCAGGTAGGCATCGACGAACTTGCGATCCATCCCAGGCAAGGATCGAATATCCAGGACCGCTGTCGCACGATCAGCGATGATGTTGGCTTTGTCGCCGGCACGAACGAAGTTTGCCGAGACTGTGAGATGTGTGGCCGCGTGAATGTACCGTGCTAGCAACGGGTCTCTTTCACCGACACGATCGATCGCGTCATCGAGACGGTTGATGTTGATGAGTGATCCTGACAGATCATGATCAAGGCCGAGGTTGTCGACAAACTCGATCCATTGATCGGAGATGACCGCGGGCGAAGGTGTCGTGATGATCTGATGAAGTGCCGCGACGATCGTTTCAACCGCATTATCGGCGCCGTACGGGGCTGACCCATGTCCAGGTGTGCCCCG
>JAMBLJ010000175.1 GCA_023336815.1 Actinomycetes bacterium | reverse complement strand
TCGTAAATGGGCAAGGGGTGGCACACGCCACCGTGACGGCGGAACGGACCCAACCGAGCTGCTCAAATCAGCTCAACAGGGAATCCACCGCCCGAACGGTGCGTGCAACACCCCCACAATCATGCCACCCAGCCGGATATGCGCTACCCGGGCTTCGAGGGCTGCGGCTCGGATTGGCTATTTACGGTCACACGGTCCTGGTGGCAATGCGTCAAGGTCGGGGCCGTAGTACCTCACTATGAAGTAGTACGGCTCGCCTGCGATCACGGGCATCCAGTACGTCCCGTCTTCCGGGTCGGCTGCAGTGAACGTGATCATGACATTCCCGTCGCCGTCTGGAACACTGTTGAATGGGTAATCGTGTCAAGCGTTTTCGGGATATAGGGGCCATCGGGGGTCACGGGACGGCTTGTTGATTGCGGTTGATGAGCATTTGAATAGATCGATGCGGTGACGCGCTGCAGGGTGCCTGTGGCGTTTGAAGATGGTTGCTAGGTTGTGGCCGTGCGGATGTCTGCTGACGATGTGGCGAGGGCTACGCCTGCGAACCGGGATCGGTATGTCGATTTCGTTCGGGCGTTCAGCATCGTGGTTGTTGTAGCTGGTCACTGGACGATTGCCCTGATCTTTTGGGAGGACGGTCAGATCTTCGTCCATAACGTGGTGGGTCATCAGTCGGGTCTCTGGTTGGCGACCTGGGCACTTCAGGTGATGCCGTTGTTCTTCTTCGTTGGTGGCTTCTCTAACGCTCGTGGCTGGAATTCGCTACATAGCTCCGGTGGCAGCTACCGCGAGTTCATGCAACGCCGTCTGACGCGACTGTTCAGGCCGACCGCGGTGTTCGTGGGTGTCTGGGTCATCGTGGAGACGGGTCTCCATGTTCTTGAGGTGGGGGCGGCGGGCGTGTTCCGCGGGACGTTCCTTCCTTTCGGTCCGTTGTGGTTCCTCGCCGTCTACGTCGCGGTGGTTGCGTTCACTCCGGTCACGTTGGCACTCCACGAACGTTGGCACTCCACTGTTGTATCGGTGCTTGTCGGGTTGATTGTCGTGGTGGAGGTGGCCAGGTTCGGGTTCGGCATTGGATGGATTGGGTGGTTGAACCTGTTGACGGTGTGGGTCCTTGTTCACCAGATCGGATTCTTCTATGCAGACGGTTCGCTTGTGCGTGCCGGGCCGCGTCTGTGGTGGGGAATGGTCACTGCGGGCCTCGGTGGACTTGTCGTCCTGACGAATCTCGACATTGTCACCGGCGAGTTGTGGTTTCCGCGGTCGATGGTCGGGGTCGATATCGAACCGATATCGAACATGTCGCCGCCATCGCTCGCAATCGCTGCGCTTGCGTGTTGGCTGATCGGCGCGGCGATGCTGCTGCGAGTCCCGGTCAGTGGCTGGCTTCACCGACACGTTGTGTGGGCATTCGTCGTTCGCGTCAACACTGTGATCATGACCCTGTTCCTGTGGCACCTGACCGCCTTTGTGATCGCGATCGTCGTGCTGTATCCCCTTGGGTTCGGCAAACCGGTCGAGCCGACCCTGCGATGGTGGGCAGAACGATTCGTATGGATTGCAGCTCCAGCACTGATCCTGTCCATCCTCGTGCTGGCATTTGGCCGATTCGAGCAACCCACTCCAACCAAGTCACGCCCATAACGGCACCTATGCGCCCCTCATAGACCGCACCTATTGCTGGTGGCTGCAGATGGTCAGGGCAGCAACTCGACGAAAGCGCCACGAGCGATGGCGCTGATGGCAGACGCGTGGCACGTATGACCGCGCGTGTGACCGCGGCACGTATTTCGCGGTGTTCCTGGAGGTTGAGAAACGGCGGAAACCCGTACGGCTACCGGGTTTCGGGTTGTGGGCCTACCTGGATTTGAACCAGGGACCTCATCCTTATCAGGGATGCGCTCTAACCAGGCTGAGCTATAGGCCCGAACAGACCGCAAGGGTACCAATCTGAAGGGTCAACCGTTCGGGTCGTTTCGCCTTGCTGCGATGTGGTCACGGAACCAGTATCCCGAGTCCTTGATGGTCCGGATCTGTGTCCCATGGTCGACATGAACGAGTCCGAATCGTTGGTCGAATCCGGCTACCCATTCAAGATTGTCGAGGAAACTCCATACGAAATAGCCATCTACAGGCACTCCCTGTGTGCTGATGCGTTCAACCTCAGCGATATGGCTGGTGAGGTATGCGATCCGTCGATCATCATGGATCGAACCATCGGGACCAATCCCGTCGCTGAACGACGCACCGTTCTCTGTGACGATGATCGATGTGGGTCCCCACTCGTCGCTGACCCTTCGGAGGAAAGCACCGAGCGCCTGCGGATCGATCCTCCACCCCATCTCGGTGAATCCATCGTCGGCTGGCGGTCCGATGCGACCTTCGCTGTGATCGATCTCGGCATGAGCCGCATCGATCCCTAGCGACGTGTAATAGTTGACGCCACAGAAGTCGATCGGTTCGGCGATCAGGTCCATGTCGCCATCACGAACGAGATCAGACGGCCATTGATCCCTTTCCATATAGACGGTCTGGATATCGGCTGGATATCCCTTGCCGAAGACCGGGTCAAAGAACCATCGGTTGCGGTACCCGTCGAAATGTCTCGTGGCCATCACATCCTCGTTCGAGTCCGTGCGAGGGTGAGCGGGGCGACAGTCGAGAGCGATACCGATGGCGATGTCAGGTGCGATGCGTCTCATTTCTCGGACCGCGACTCCGTGTGCGAGAAGCTGATGGTGAGCGGCCTTGAGCGCTGAAGACCAATCCGTCATGCCGGGGGCGAAAACTCCCTCATGGTGACCGAGAAAGGATGACACCCATGGCTCGTTGACCGTGATCCAGTTGGTGACCCTGTCAGCGAAGTGTTCGACCATCACAGAGGAGTACTCGGCGAACCACTCGACCGAATCTCTCGCCACCCATCCGCCCGCATCCTGGAGGGTCTGGGGTAGATCCCAGTGGTACAGGGTCAGCCATGGTTCGATGCCACGTTCGAGGAGACCATCAACGAGTCGGTCGTAGAACGCGAGACCTCGATGGTTCGGTGTGCCGGTGCCTAGTGGTAGCACCCTGGACCATGCCGTTGAGAAGCGGTACGAGTCAATACCCATAGCGGCCAGCAGTTCGAGGTCTTTATCGACAAGGTTGTAATGGTCGCATGCCCGGTCACCGTTGGGTCGAATACCTTCGGCGTGCATGAATCGATCCCAGATGGATTCACCCTTGCCGTGTTCGTTCCACGCTCCCTCTATCTGATACGCCGATGTGCCGACCCCCCACGAGAACCGCTTGCTCATCAGGTACCCCATCGTCGCTTGATCTCGTGCTGAGCGTACAGATCCGGGTCCTCCTAGGAATCACGGAGGTCCTTTCTGGTACGCTTGCGCACCTTTCTTCCTTCACCAGGAGAGCCCATGTCAGACGTGACGCCGCTTGGCTACCCGCCAGCCGGGGGCGACGCGCGACCCGACGAACTCACACACCGTGCCGAATCGAACATGCGAAGGCTCGTGCTCATCTTTCGTTTGCTTGGCTGGTTCTGGATGCTGCTCCTCGTGATCGCAACCCTTGCGATCGACGACGAGGCAGATCGTTCTATCACCCTCGGCGCAATGGCCCTCGCATCGGTGTGGACGATTGTCACTTGGTGGGCGTCCCGTCACCGGTCACGGCTCGGCTCGGCTTGGTTTGTCGTTGCTGATGGCATTGTTGCACTCCTCGTTGCATGGGCTTCCTACCTTGCCGACGCCGGGGACCTGTTCCACGGTGGCTACCCCATCTCGTGGATGGCTGTCGCTGCGTACGGTGGTGGTCTCAGATGGGCGATTGCTGCATCCCTCGTCATCGGTCTTCAGCAGTCGGTTCTCCTGCTCCAGAACGGAAGGTCCGCTGTTGCAGCCGTTGGCAGCATCGTGTTCGTTGGCTACGCCGTGATCATCGGCTGGCTCTTCGGGATGATTCGGGCGTCAGACAGAGAACGGCGAAGGGTCACGGCGGAACTCGCGGCGGAACGAGAAGAGAACGCCAGGCGTCTTGAGCGTCTCGAACTCGCCAACAGGCTTCACGACTCGGCGCTTCAAACACTTCAGGTGATCGATTTCGACGCGGATGATCCCGACAGAGTCCGCATGCTTGCGCGCAGACAGACCCGCGAGTTGCGGGACCTCGTCGATACATATACAACACCGGGCTCCGACATCCGCTCGGAACTCCTGACCCTCGCAGGTGAGATCGAAGATCTCCACAACATCGAAGTGAGCGCGGTGATCCGCGCCGACATCGAGATGAGCGACCCGATCAGGGCGATCGTCTCCGCTGCCCGCGAAGCGATGACCAATGCTGCAAAGTACGCCGGAGTGAATCGCATCGATCTCTACGCAGCGATCGAAGGTGATGCGCTCTGCGTGTACGTCCGTGATGAGGGGGCTGGCTTCGATGAAGATCTGGTCAGCTCCGGCCATGGTATGGCGCACTCGATCCGATCCAGGGTGGAGAATGTCGGAGGTGCGGTCCTTGTGACAACCGCCCCGGACCAGGGGACAGAGATCAAGCTCTCGGTTGCGATGGATCGGCACCCGGCATGACACTTCCTAGGCTCGTTCTCGTTGATGACCACGACATCCTTCGTGCCGGCGCTACGAAGTTCCTCGACGGGAGGTTCTCGATCGTCGGTGAGGCTGCCGACGTTTCAGAGGCGATCGGCGTGATCAGTGCCACCCAACCGGATCTCGTATTGATCGATGTGCAGATGCCTTCCGGTACGGGCGCCGATGTCGTCGTTGCGATCAAGACCCAAGATCTCGATACGAAGTTCCTCGCCCTTTCCGTATCCGCCGCGCGATCCGATGTTGCTCTCATGCTCGATGCGGGTGTCGATGGATATCTGCTCAAGAGCGCCGTTGGCGCGAACTTGCCAGATCTCGCTCAGGAGGTGCTGGATGGGGGCCGTCCTATCTCACCTCAAATCGCCGGGTTCATGCTCGATATCGATGAGGCAGCAGAGAAGGCCTCTCACATCGAGAACCTCACTGAAAGGGAACGCGATGTGGTCCAGTTCATCGCACGTGGCTATTCGTACCGTAAAACAGCAACTGCCCTGTTCCTCTCCCCCAAGACTGTTGAGGCTCACATGAGCAACATCTTCCGAAAGCTGGGCGTGGCGTCTCGATACGAACTCTCTGCGGAGGTATACCGCGTGGGATGGGTAGGTCCAGAATCGAGTTCCCCCGGGTGAAAATAGGGGAAAGTCCCTATGTTGTCGACGCCCTAAATGGTCGAAACTATCGGAGAGCCTGAAGGGTCCGGTCCGTGGCCGAACCTCAGACCGCCGACATGTGCGTTGGCGGAGCCGCCGGGATTTGCGGCGACACCAGCACTGGCTACGGACCATCAGGGGGACCCGACGGGCTCTATAACCTCGGTTCCCGACCGCACCTTTGCGAGTCGTGCCATCGCGACGATCCCGAGCGCGGGTCCTATTGCGAGCCACGGGAACGCCCATTGCCATCCAACTGCATCTGCGATCATCGGCACGCCACGGATCGTCACCAGAGTGAGGAGGAATCCGACCGCGGTCTGGAGCGTGAGCGCCGTTCCGCGGAATCGGTCGTCGGCTGTCTCTGTGACGAGAGCGGAGAACTGCGCGGAATCTGCAACGACTGTCAGTCCCCAGACTAGGAACAGGGCGACAACGATCCACGGAGCTTTTCCGAAGACGAACGGTGATGCAAGAGCGCTCGCACCCGAGATTGCCATGGCACCGCCCGCGATCCGTTCTCTTCCCACCCTGTCGGCCAGCGTCCCTGCCCACCACGATCCGATTCCGCCGATAGCGATCACAGCGAACGTGGCGGTGGACACCCAGCCCGTCGAGTAGCCGCCGGCTTCAGCGCTTGCGAAAAGGAATGCAGCGGTCCACGCCCACATGGCATACAGCTCCCACATATGACCGAGATATCCGTATGTCGACAGTCGTACGCCGCGACTCTTCGCTACCGCGCCTATCAGTTTCATCGAGAACGGGGAAGCCACGGTGTCGTAGGGCCCATCGTGGACGAAGAACCACATGAGGAGACCGCCTACAAGCGCAAGGACCGACGATGTGAGGATCACGGGGATCCAGTCGAGCCCGGTCCCGCGAACGAGGTGAGGGAAGGCCGAACCGACAGTCAGCGCCCCGACCAGCACCCCCAGCGCCATTCCCCTACGCTTCGTGAACCAACCTGAGACGACCTTCAAACCTGCCGGATACACACCCGCAAGCGCTACACCAACGATCAGTCGGAGGATGGTGGCCTGAACGAGGGGAGACCCTCCCAATGTCACCAGCGCAGCGTTCGCCGCTGCTGCGATGATCGTTGCGATGACGAACAATCTGCGTGCCGGTATGAGGTCGGCAAGATTGAAGAGGGATGACGTGAGGGCACCGATCACGAATCCGATCTGTACCGCGAGCGTCAGCCACGACGCCTCCGTAGTGGAGAGCCCCCACTCCGCTTCGAGTTGCGGCGACACGGCAGAGGCCGAGAACCAGAGCGTGAGAACGAGCAGTTGGCTGCCAGCAACGACGATCAGCGCATTGCGCTGTTCGTTGGCATC
>JAMBLJ010000174.1 GCA_023336815.1 Actinomycetes bacterium | reverse complement strand
TGTTGTGGTGGTCGTGCTCTTGGTTTTGGCCTTCGTTGTGGTGGTTGTCGATTCAGGTGTGTAGTGCACGACGATCCGTGTCGACGATGTATTGCCAGCCGCATCTTTTGCTGTGAATGATGCGGCGTTGGCTCCTTCGGCAACCACCAGTTTGAGTGACCAGGCCCCGTCGCTTTTCACCGTCGCCTCGTAGGGACCCGATGTGACCTTCGCACCCTTTTCTGTTGTCCCTTCAAACGTGACCGTGCGGCTCTTCACCGTCACTCCGTCTTTGGGTGATGTCACCTTGATCGAGGGAGGTGTCGTATCGCGGGCGGCAGTTGTTTTCGGCGCTGCGGTTGTTGTCGGCTTGGATGTTGTTGAAGGTGCTATCTCAACATTGTCAGCGGAGGTTGACGAAGCCTCTGTGTCGAAAGATTCCTCGGAGTCATCGGCGACCGTCGTGTCTGGCGAATCGGAGGTCGTGGTGGTGTCAGCCACCGCTTGGGTCGTAGCGGTACGACTCTCCGCGTCGGATACCCGTAGTGCGAGCACTGCGGATGCAACACGTGCGGATACGGCAGGGCCAGTTTCTTGTGATGCGATGGCGGACGCGGTTGTGTTGTCCTCAGCCGATCCTGTGGACGGGGAGAACGCGGCAAACCCGATCACCGCGACAAGGGCGACGATGAGAAGTCCGGCATATGCGAGGGGTACTCGAGGTCTCACGTATCTCCGTGGATCTCGCTTATTCTTACTCTCCGAGGTCGTCGTCAGGGACGAGAACCTACTTGTGGAGCGACCGCCAGCAGGCCGATGCTTCACATTCTTGGGATAGGGTATCGGTGTGCCACGAATAGAGCAACCCGATCGCTGACAGAATCTGGCAGTCAGTCGTCTGTGCGATTCTTATCGGCACCCGCTCCACGGTGCATAACATGTAATTCCGTCGGTCATGGCGTCCCGTACGCTTGGGCAGGAAACGTCACGTGTGGAGTGCTGCCGACGTAGATATGCGCGGATCTGCTGAGCCCTTCATCTCGCCTCCGACGTCGATCGCCGAGATCGGCCCCCAACCAGGCTCCCATGCCGCGGCATCTTCGATGTCGTGCCCCATCGATTCGAGTGCAGCGCGTGTCTTCGGATTGAAGCGTGGCTCGATACGAAGAGCGCTGTCCGTACCGGGTCGTGGTTGCTCCATGTTCCAGCGAGGTTCCATCTGGGAATCGTCGGTGCAAGCGCCAGCATGGAAGTGGTGAGCAGCGTACTGGGCGAGGAACTGAGGCTGTTGGTCGCCACCACGCGTTCCAAGAAGAAGCTCGAGACCTGTGCCCTTTGTCCACAGCGTGGGCGAGAGGGTGTGCAGGGGTCGATTCCCCGGGGTGTACTCGTTCGGATGGCCAGGGATGAGGTTGAACCCGGCGCCGCGATTGTGCAGAAAGACTCCCGTTTCGCCTGCTGACAGTCCCGACCCGATGCCAGCGAAGTTCGACTGGATGAAGGAGACACCCATCCCGGAGCCGTCCCGCGCCGTCAGGTAGGCGGTGCCGCCCGGTGCGGAAACTGGCATGGGCCACCTGGTGGCGCGCGAGCGGTCGATAGACGCAGCTCGTACGGACAGTCGATCGACATTGAGAAGCTCGTCATTCGTGACTGGCGCTGTTGCTGGTTCAGAAACGTATATACCTCGCTCCCAGGCAACCGAGCGATACGCCTCGATCAGTAGATGATGGAAGAGCGGATCGTTTGCGTCCTTCGGTGGATCGAGGTGTTCGAAGATCCAGAGCGTTGCGAGTGTGAGGTAACCCTGCGTGTTGGCGCCGATCGTCCACGCCGTCGTATCGAAGATGTCGATGGATGCTGGTGAGACCCACTCGGCTTGTGCCACTTCGAGATCGTCCGGCGTGACGGCACCCTGGGTGGCGGTCGTGATCTCGGTGCCTACGTTTCCACAGTAGAAGGCCTCTCTCCCACCCGACGCTATGGCCTCCAATGTGTCAGCAAGGTCGGTACGAGCGATCTGTGTACCGACGCGTGCAGGTTCGCCTGCTGGATACATCGAACGGCTCGAACCTTGTTCCGCGATGAGGTCGGTCAAAACATCGAGTGACGACGCCAGCTCGAGAGAGACGTTGAATCCTTCACGTGCGATCGAGATGGCCGGTGCGAGACATTCGGCAAGGCTGAATTTCGCGTATCGATCGACGAGGGATTCCCAACCGTCGACGCAGCCGGGTACGGTTATCGACCACGGGCTCCGGTACGGTATCTCCCCGTATCCTGCGTCACGGAGTTCATCTGCCGATATACCGGATCCTGCTCGGCCCGAGGCGTTGAGTGCTGTTGGCACGAGCGATCCAGGTTCGTGGATCAGGGCGAACAGATCGCCGCCGGGACCGCAGGTGTCGGGGGCAACAACGCTGAGCACCGCATCCACCGCGATCGCGGCGTCGATAGCGTTGCCACCACGCTCCAGAATCGAGATGCCGGCTTGGGATGCACGAACGTGAGGTGACACGACGATTCCCGTGTGCTGGCTCTGTGGTCCCGTCGAGAGCAGCGCCGCGGGGTCACGGACAGGGCGACTCATTCGGTGAGCGAGCCCAGACGTCGGTTCAGTCCTGCGAGGACAGCTTTGACGGCAGCATCGTCGGGGTTGGTGCCGATGAGCGCCGACCCAACGCTGAGATCCTCCCCACCTCGTTCACTCACGGTGACCACGATCGCCACTACCACCTGTCTGGGGCCCACATTGGTGAGCGAGACAGCGTCAAGTGCTATCGGTGGCATGGTCGGGAACGTTCTCTCGATCGCGTTGATCGTTGCCTCGCCGATCAGCCGTAGCCTCGCCGATGTCACGGCTGGTCCGGTCGCGGAACCGGTCCGCTCCTCATCCGCGTGTCGGAGTGTTACCTCGATCGTTGTCCGCGTACCGTTGGGTGTCTCCTCGATCTTCGTGAGAGCTGCACGTGGTTCCGCTGATAGTTCGAGATCTTGTGGTCTGATCTGCACAACCGAGACGATGCGACGATCAATGGCGAGACCGTATCTCGCCATCGCCATCGACTGAACGTCGCGAACGACCTGTTTCGCTGGTTTGTCGAGTGCAGCGATGATGTGGACTTCGGTGATCGTTGAACCCTGGTTCACGATGCGCGCCGCGTCGATGGATTCGAGTCTGCTCAGACCCTCTTCGAGTTCTCTAAAGTTCACCGACATTACTGCCGAGCGTAGTCGAAGATGCACTCGCAGCGACGGTTCACCACATGGGTGGTGGCTGAGATAACCGAAAACCTTGCGACACGGGGTCGTTTCGAGGTATCTTGTAGTGGCTGTCAGCGCTACGACAGCGTGGCCCTAGGGCGGGGTCAGTTCGTGTTCGTATGGTTATCCGTACGGGTTCGGATTCGGTTGGGTAGGCATGAGAACCGAAAACTGAACGATTTGCCTGGGAGAGCGATCTTCCGGGTAGTGGAGGTGGTGGATCCCGGGTAGCTCGAACGCAATACTCCAGCGGAGCGGAACGCACATTCCCTGAAGCGGCGATCAGATGCCGATGATGAGGAACCGAATTCTGGAGATCACCGTGAAGAGCACTTTGATCAAGCT
>JAMBLJ010000173.1 GCA_023336815.1 Actinomycetes bacterium | reverse complement strand
AGACGTACTGTTGCGGCCGCAACAACGGCAAGCGACGCCGGCATCCCCGCCGATGGGCGACGGTACGCCTTCCACCAGGCGATCGCGATGGCTGCTGCAGCGAGCAGAAGGGCCGCATAGATACCCACCGGATGGCGGGTGAGCGTGCTGCCCTCCTGAGCGAGCGCCCACGGAAGGTCCGACGCCGTGCCGAGACAGGTTCCCCTGACCAGGCACCCCGCGTGCCAGCCTGCCAGCCCGGCCAACGCAGCGGCAGAGATGCCGTCGGCCATCGCGATCGGTTCCTTGCGAGATTGCCAGAGGAACACGACTGCTGCACCGATCGAAGCTCCGATGGTCGATACTCCTGATCTCACGAGCATGATGTCGAGAGGATGGGCGATCGGGTTCACGCCGTCGATGAGCATCGTCACGATGCGACCGATGAAGATCCCGACGACGACGGACACAAGGGCGGTCTCCCACAGGTTCCCTGCACATCGGGCAGCGTTGCCCCGCTTGGCTTCCCACCAGAGCATGCCGTATGAGACAGCGGCCGCGATGGCTGCGGCGCCGAGGAGCGTGAACTCCATCAGCCGTTCACCAACTCATCGATCTGGAGGACGAGCGTGCGCTCGTCGATGACGCCGAAGTGGAGGTAGGAGAGTTCGCCGCCCGGTCGGAAGAAGAACGTGAGCGGCACACCTCGGGATCCGCCAAGATCGGTCGGTATCGATCCGGACGGATCGGCGTAGTGCTCGATGGGGGCGGTGGGGAAGAACTCGGCGATGAAGGAGGCGGCATCGTTCGGCGTGTCCCTCACATCGAGACCGACGAAACGAACGTCTCCTTCGAATTGCTCTGCCGCCCTACCGATCAACGGCGCCTCAGAGCGGCAGGGGGTGCACCACGACGCCCACACGTTGAGAACGACGGGTTCGGTCGACTCGGAGAGGAGCGTCTGCATGTCCTCGCTGGCGATCGGCACCGGCGGGTCGATGCCTTCGAGGGGTTCAGCGGATGAGCAACCAACGGCGATGAGAGCGACAACGATCGCTGGAAGAACGAATCTGGACACGAGAGGCAGCGTACCCGGCCACTTGGTCAATCAGATCGGTGCGGGACACCAAGTCGCGTGTGTGGGGCGGCCCGTTGGCCGCCCCACACGATTGGTCGGTTGTCTGTTTGGCTTGCCTAGTTCTCTTCTCTCCTCTTGCGAGTCGAGAGGACCGCGATTGCGCCGAGCATCAGCAGCCCGACTGCCAACAGCGTGAGTCCCTCAGAATCCAAGCCGGTTTTCGGGAGCTCCTCTGCGACACCGAAGTCAGCGAGCAGGTAGTCCTCACCGTCGACGAGTGTGACTGTGAACGAACCGGCCGTCGTCAGTTCACCAGACACTGATGCCAGGTCGAGCACGAACGTGTAGGTACCGGCGTCAAGTTCGAGGAACTTGTAGAACCCGTCCCACGCGCCCTTGAAAGTGGTCTGAGTGGCGATGACGTTGCCGTCAGCGTCCTTCAAGAACACCTTCGCTCCGTTGATCCCGGGCTCATCGGCGTCCTGGACACCGTTCTTGTTCTTGTCCAAGAACACGGTGTCGCCACCCTGTGCGGTGCCGGCAACGAAGATCGGATCGATCTTCGCGTCGTCCTCGGCCGTCACTTCGGTCCCTGCGGGCCCGAATCCGGTCGTCACAGCAACGTTGGTGAACGTCCACGCCAGGTTGTCCGGCGTGTGGGTCGAGTCGCACGTGTAGGTGGTCGAGCCGCCCACTGCGAGGTCACCGATCGCAAGGTCACAAGCTGGTACCAGAGCGTCGGTCACGGCGACGTCATGCAACGGCACGTTCCCGGTGTTCGATACCGTGATCGTCCATTCCACCTCGGTCGAGATGTCGCCCGGTGTGTTTACCGGGATGACTGCTGGGTCGACATCCTTGACGATGTCGATCGCCGGCGCAGAACCGAAGTAGTGCGACGGATCCGTGTCTTCAACGAGTGCTCCCGTAACCGCAGCTGCGTAGGCATACCCAGTGTTCTCATACTGACCAGCCGCTGCCAACCCAGATGCCGTACAAGTGGTCGACTCACCGACAGCGAGCGTTGTCTGCGTGCAGGTCACTGAGACGTCATGGTCGCTGTCCTCGACAAGTAGTTTCTCGAGATCGGCTTGACCGGTATTCGTCACCACGTACGTCCAAGTGACGGTGCCGCCGACGGCGACATATGGTCCAGTCGGAGTGTCGGCATCTTCACCGTTGGTTGCCTTCTCGATAGAGATGGCGGCAGGGTTGTCGTCGTTGACGAAGGTGCAGGTGACGGTTTCACCGAGCCCGATCGTCACCGAGGTGACTTGGCCTTCACTGTT
>JAMBLJ010000172.1 GCA_023336815.1 Actinomycetes bacterium | reverse complement strand
GAAAGGGCGGGGATCGATCGGCTTACCCGGGATCATCTTCGCTGCTTCCATCGATTCGTACGAGCGTGATGCCACGGCCGGCCTGAATGTCGAAGTCCGGGCTTCCGCACGAAGGACACCGGGCGAATGCATGGGAGAGTTCGGGGATGAAGTGAATGGCTTCGCCCTCGTCACCGTCATTGTCGAATCCTGCGTCGGCGCGGCCGTAGTCGGTGTCGCAGGAGCGGCACTGGAAACGAACGGGCTCTTCGGAGACGTCGAACTCCACCTCGGCCAAGCGAACATCCTGAGCCGGCAGGACTTCTGTCAGGGAGAACTCGAAGAGATCTCTCTTGATCTGCTGCAGTTCGCCAACCCTGACGACGATGCGTTCGACCCGGTCAAGGCCGGCATCGTCGGCAGCGCTCAAGGCTGCCTTCAAGACAGAATCTGCCAGCGCCAACTCATGCATGTGTGTGTTCCTCTGTTCAGTCCCACGGTAGGAGTTGGCCACTTCCAAGGAAGAAGTGGAGAGTTGCCCGCCACCAGCCTTGAGCCATGAGCAGCGTCAGTACCGAATACTGAGTACACCGCCGAGTGCCGACCGCTTGCTACCTGCTGTTCAGCAGAGGACGGTTCAGATCCTGGTGGTCTCCGGTTCTCAGGTGACAGGCAGCTTCGTGTCGACCATTGTTGACCGATAGAAGGCTCGGTGCAGAGACGTCGCAGATCCCCTGCTCAGCAATCGGACATCGCGTGTGGAATGTGCAGCCGGTCGGCGGGTTGAGCGGACTCGGAAGGTCCCCTTCGAGGAGGATCCGCTGCCGGTGCACCGTTGGATCAGGGATCGGGATCGCCGAAAGAAGGGCCTCCGTGTAGGGGTGGGTCGGCGAGGAGAACAAATCGTCACGGCTGGCGATCTCGACAATCCGACCGAGGTACATCACTGCGATTCGATCACAAAGGTGTTCGACGACGCTGAGATCGTGGGCGATGAAGAGCAGCGTCAGATCCAGTTCTCGCTGCAGCTGTTTGAGGAGATTCAAGATCTGGGATTGGATTGAAACGTCGAGCGCCGAGACCGGTTCGTCGAGAACGAGGAATCGAGGGTTGACAGCGAGTGCGCGAGCGATTCCGATGCGTTGTCGTTGGCCACCGGAGAACTCGTGGGGATAGCGATTCGCGTGATACGGCTCGAGTCCAACGAGCTCGAGCACTTCGGCGACCCGGCGTCCCCGGTCCTTTCGTGAGAGTCCCTGGACACGGACACCCTCGGCGATCGAGTCGCCGACGCTCGTACGCGGGTCGAGTGATCCGAACGGATCCTGGAACACGACCTGAGCATCGCGCCGGTATCCCTTCAACTCCTTCGGGGAGAGCTGGAGCACGTCCACGCCATCGAATATTACTGACCCTGCGTCGGGTTCTTCGAGCCGGAGAATTGCGCGACCGAACGTCGACTTGCCGCAGCCGGATTCCCCAACCAAGCCCAAAGCCTCACCCTTGCGAATCTCAAGGTCAACCCCATCGACGGCGCGTACGGTTCCAAGGACCTTCTGAAACGCTCCGCCCTTGACTGGGTAAGTCTTAACCAGATCCTTGACGTGAAGGAGTGGCTCGCTCACTTCGCTCCCTCCTGGTAGAGGAAGCAGCGCACGGTGTGCGCATCGTCGATGTTGATGAGCTCGGGGCGCTGCTCCGTGCATATCTTGAGTCCGGCTTCCTCGCGAGCCTTGCAGCGGGGAGCGAAGCGGCATCCGCCCGGTAGATCAATGAGATTCGGAACCCGACCCGGGATCACCTCCAACCACTCACGGCGGTCTCCGGCAAGAGGAATGGAACCGATGAGCCCGCGCGTATATGGGTGCTTAGGATGAGCGAACAAGGTCTCTGTGACCGCCTCTTCAACGATCTCACCCGCGTACATCACTGACACGCGATCGGCGATTTCGGCAACGATTCCAAGGTCGTGGGTGATCACGATGATCGAGGTGCCGAGGTCGTTTCTGATCTCGCGCATGAGGTCGATGATCTGCGCCTGGATGGTGACGTCGAGCGCCGTTGTTGGCTCATCGGCGATCAGGAGTTCGGGTCCTGCGGCGAGAGCCATTGCGATCATGACCCGTTGGGCCATTCCACCGGACAGTTCGTGTGGATATGCCTTGGCGCGTCGCTCGGGGTCCGGAATCCCCACCTTCTCGAGCATCTCCACCGCCTTTGCGTTCCCAGCCTTCTTCTTCAGGCTCTCGTGTATTTCGTACACTTCTGCGATCTGGGACCCGGCGGTGAAGACCGGATTGAGGGACCCGACGGGCTGCTGGAAGATCATTGAGATGCGATCACCGCGGATCGACCGCATCTCCTTCTCCGATAGACCGAGGAGATCTTCACCATGGAAAAGGATGGTGCCTTCAACGATCTCCCCCGGATTCTGGATCAATCGGAGCACCGACATCGACGTAACCGACTTGCCGCAACCCGACTCACCGACAAGCCCGAGGATCTCACCTTTGCCGACCGTCAGATTGACGCCATCAACCGCCTTCACAACACCATCTCTGGTGAAGAAGTGTGTCTCGAGACCCCTGATCTCGAGGACCGGATCATTGATCGCTGTAGTCGTCATCGCCCGAGTCTCGGATCGATAGCATCGCGAAGGCCATCACCGAGCAGGTTGAATCCGAGGACGTTCCACATGATCATCAAGCCGGCGAAGAACACGAGGTGTGGAGCGGTGAAGACCTGATTTCGCTCGGCTGCGAGCATAGATCCCCACTCCGGAGTCGGCGGTTGGACTCCGAGGCCGAGGAAGGATAGCGAGGCGATCTCGAGTACGGCGGTGGCGACACCGAGGGTGGCGATCACGATGAGCGGCGTCAGGGTGTTGGGGAAGATGCGATGGGCGAGGAGCCGCCACCGCGAGACGCCGAGAGCCTGGTCAGCCGACACATACTCCTGTTCGCGAATACTCAACACGGAAGAGCGCACGATCCTCGCGTACTGGGGAATCGTGACGATAGCGATGGCGAGAATCGCATTTATCAAACCCGGTCCGAGAACGGTCACGACAACGATCGCGAGCAGCAGAGACGGGAACGATAAGAGCACGTCCATCACGCGCATGAGGAAGTTGTCTACCCAGCCTCCGAAGAAACCAGCGATGAGTCCAACGGTCGTTCCCCAGATCGAAGCGAAAAGCACGGCGACGAATGCGGCGAGGAGCGATACTCGCGCGCCGTAGACGATGCGGGAGAAGTAGTCGCGGCCGTTCCCGTCGATGCCGAGGATGTGTTGAGAGTTTTCCTCGGCGCATCCGAACAGGTGGATACACGGCGGGTCTCGGGGACTGACGCCTTGGTCGAAGAGGACCTCATCAGGTGGGTACGGGGCGATGATTGGGGCGAATGCCGCGAGCAGCAACAAGATCGAGAGGAGTGACATCCCCACGATTGCCGACTTCTTTCGGATGATCTCGCGTCCGGCCGTTCGCCATAGCCCGCCGGACGTGGACGCTGACACGTCACCGCCAGAGAGATCCATTCGTACCTTGTCACGGATCGCATCGGATGCTTCGATGGTGTTGAGAGGTTGGTCGTCGGTCGGCTCCAAGGGCTCATCGGATGGGTCGTAAAGATCGTCGCTCATGAGACGCGCACACGCGGGTCGAGATAGGTGTACAGAAGATCGACGACAAGGTTCACGATCACGAAGCTGATAGCGACAACGAGAGTGAAGCCCTGCACCACGGTGTAATCGCGGGACGTGATCGCGTCGAAGAGAGTCTTTCCGACTCCTGCGAGGTTGAAGATCGTTTCGGTGAGAATCGCGCCGCCCAGCAGCAGTCCGAATGACAGGCCGATGATCGTGACCACCGGAAGCATCGCGTTGCGGAGAGCGTGTTTGAGGATGACGCTGCGTTCACGCAGCCCTTTCGCTCGGGCCGTGCGCACGTAATCGAGGCCGAGCACGTCGAGAAGCGACGAGCGCGTCATCCTCGCGATGATGGCCATCGGAATGGTAGCGAGTGCCACAGCCGGCAAGATGAGGTGCAGGACAGCACTCGAGAGTATCTCCGACTGGAAGGTGACGAGGGCGTTCATGATCGTGAACTCGGACAGAAACTCCGTTAAGCCGTTCATTGGCAGACCCCAGGCTTCATAGAACGGCACGGGAATGAGCCCTGCATCGAGCTTGCCTGACGGGGGTAACGCAAGAGGCGTGTCGCGTAAGAAG
Organism: Actinomycetes bacterium; assembly: GCA_023336815.1. GTDB lineage: Bacteria > Actinomycetota > Acidimicrobiia > Spongiisociales > UBA5794 > JAMBLL01. The sequence continues at coordinate 2,478 of JAMBLJ010000172.1, read as the reverse complement.
ACCGCGAAGATGTATTGGAGCATCAAACCGAGCCAGAAGACCGGCATAGCAACGCCGATGTTGGCGCCGATCATTGTTGCGACATCGGTCTTCGAGTTGTGACGATATCCGGAGATGATGCCGAGAGGGACGCCGACGATTACGGCGATCATCAGAGCGGCGCCGGCTAGTTCGATCGTTGTGGGGAGGCGTTCGATGAGAAGTTGGGTAACGGGGACACCAAATCGGAATGATTCACCGAGGTCACCGGTCGCTACGTCCTTGATGTAGATGCCGAACTGGACGAGGATCGGTTCGTTGAGTCCGTAGCGCTCGTTGTATGCGTCGCAGATCTCATCCGTCGCTCGTTCGCCGAGCGCCGCTCGACATGGATCCCCGGGAATCATCCGGGCGAGGGCGAACACGAGTGCGAGAATCCCGATGATCACCGGGATCGAGGAGATGAAACGGCGCAGTAGGAATCGAGCCATGAATCAACAGACTAGGGAAAGATTGGAGGGGTGCGGTCGCACCCCTCCAATCTTCGTTCGTCTATCGCCTGATCAGCCGGCGTTGTTCTTGAAGCCGAACAACGCATCCCAGTACGTGAAGTTGCCGTCACGACCGGTGTGGTTCGGGCTGTTCATGTCCCACTGTGCGTCGTAGCTGGCCACGACGTCGTTGGCGTCGAACGTACTTCCGTCGTGGAAGGTCACGCCCGAACGCAGGTGGAAGGTCCACAGCGTGCCGTCGGCGTTGGCCTCGTACGTCTCGGCGAGTCCCGGAACGACGTCCGTGCCGTCGATCTCATAGGCGAGGAGCTGTTCCGTGATCTGTTCACAGCCACGGAGGCTCTCGCCGTCGGTCTCGTCTGCGCAGTACAAGCCGATGGGCTCAGCGTTCTGCATCCACACGAACGTGTCGCGTCCGCCGGGATCCATCACGGCGAAGTACTCGTTGCCGAGCGGGCTCGCCTGTGCTCTCGTGACGTCTGCGAGATACCCAACGCCGGAGCCGCCGTGGGCGATCGGCACCATCGGGACATGGTCCTTGATGAGTTGGGTTGCCTGCTCGTAGATCACGAGCCTGGCAGCGGGATCGGGCGTCGAAGCACCCTCGTCGAGCACCGCCCAGAGGTCCTCGAAGCCGGCACCGAACTGATCGGATGCGTTCTTCCCGAAGTGGAAGTCGAGGAAGTTGGTGGCGTCCGGATAGTCGGCACCCCAGCCAAGCATGTACATGGTCAGATCACCGGCGTCGCTGGCGTCGAGGAAGGCCCCCGACTCCATGACTTCGATGGTGACCTTGACACCGATCGCTGCGAGCTGTGCCTGGATGTCCTGACCGACGGTTGCCGGCGAGGGCAGGTAGCTGCGAACGACGTCGCGGTAGTTCAGGGTCACTTCGAAGCCGTCCGGGTAGCCCGCTTCTGCGAGAAGCGCCTTCGCGGCCTCGATGTCCTGGTCGTACCACTTCGGTTCGGGCGTGTACCCGAAGATCGGCTTCGGTAGGAATTGATCGGCGACCACCGAGCCCGGCGGATAGAAGTTCGCGACGATCCGGTCGCGATCGAGTGCCATTGCCATTGCCTGACGGACCTTCTCGTCACCGAACGGCTCCTTGTCCCGGTTGAGACCGAGATAGAAGATGTTGGTGCCAGCACGCTCCTTGAGTTGCAGATCTGCGGAGTCCTGGATCAGTGCGAAGTCGTCGCGACCCGGGTTGTCGATCCCGTCGACGGTTCCTGCCTGGAGTTCGAGGAACCGCTGGGCGGCTTCGGAGCTCCACTTGAACACGAGCGTTTCTGTCAACGCCGCATCGCCCCAGTAGTTCGGGTTCCTCGTCATGACGATCTGGTTGCCCCTGTCCCACTGCGTGAGCATGTAGGGGCCGGTACCGATCGGCTGATCGACGAGTGCTCCGCCGCCGCTGTTGGCGTCGAGATACTCCTGCGGGACGATTCCGAACGCGGAGAACGCGACCTTCGCCGGGAAAGCGACGTCGACGTCGCACAACTGAATCTCGACGGTGAACTCATCTACCGCCTTGATGTAGTTGATGTTGCTCTTGTTCGTTTCGTCGTCACAGGCCGCCTCGACCATCAGGCCGGGGAAATCGGCGCTGGCTGTCGTGGTTTCGGTCGCGACTGTTGTCTCGGTAGCGGCCTCGGTGGTTTCGGTCGCGACTGTTGTCTCGGTCGCGGCCCCGGCAGTGGTCGTTGTCGTATCGTCTGACGACGACCCGCACGCCGTCGCGATGAGGGCCATCACGAAGACCAGGACGAATAGTTTGCTGAATCGTTTCAAGGGTGCCTCCTTACCCTATGGGGACCGATCCGATGGATCGGTCGGTTCAACGCTAGTCGTATTGTGCAGCGCGCGAGTTCGCCCGACGCGAGAGGCGTTGCCGGGGCCGCTCGGTAGGGTTCGCGCCGATTCTGAGGAGTGACCCATCCGCACCGTCGTCACGACGATCGCCATCCCAGCGCTGATCTCGGTT
>JAMBLJ010000171.1 GCA_023336815.1 Actinomycetes bacterium | reverse complement strand
GGATAAGCGCTGAAAGCATCTAAGCGCGAAGCCGGCTCCGAGATGAGATCTCCCACTGAAATAATCAGGTAAGACCCCTGGTAGAACACCAGGTTGATAGGCCGGAAGTAGAAGCGCAGCAATGCGTGTAGCTGACCGGTACTAATAGGTCGAGGGCTTGAATTCGAATATCGCGATTTTGTGCTCGCTATGGAGTGCTCAAAGAGCATTCACATAGTTTTGGTGACCACAGCGGCAGGGATCCACCCGTTCCCATTCCGAACACGGAAGTTAAGACTGCCAGCGCCGATGGTACTTGGGCCGAGGGGCCCCGGGAGAGTAGGTCGTTGCCAAACATTCCTAAGATGAGAGCCGTCCCACCCAGTGTGGGGCGGCTCTTGTCGCGTACTGACCCCTTGCACGTTGTGCAGGTGAGCCCCATGGGAGGATCGCATGGCGAAGGACAACCGAAATTCTCCGTCTCGTGGACGAGGTTCGCCGGGATCTTCCGGCTCATCCTCGCATTCCAAGAAGTATCAGACGAAGGGCTCCAAGCCGAAGAGCGGTACGCAGAGCCGAGGTACAGGGAAACGATCCGGGGAGGATCCCTCGAGGGGTAAGACTCCGTCCTCGGCACCGCGATCGCCAAAGAAGCACTACACGGCGACAACCCGTGATGTGTCACAGGCGCAATGGGAAGAGAAGAAAAAGCGACGCAGGGACCTTCAGGGGGCAGCGGTCAATCTTCCGAACTGGGTCATCGAGGGCGTTGAACGAGTGACACCAAAGGACCGGGTTGCTGCAACGCTGGAAGCACTTGGGGCCGCATCCGAAGCACTCGGCGACGGCAAGTACCAGGCTGCCGTCAGACACGGGAACCGGGCGAAGACGCTGTCACCGCAAGATGCAACGATCCGGGAAACGATCGGTATCGCTGCCTACCGTATGGGAGATTGGAAGACTGCTCTCGCCGAACTCAGGGCCTACCGACGCATCGCAGGCGAAACAACGCATCTACCGATCGAGATGGATGTGCTTCGTGCGCAAGGTCGATCTAAGGATGTCGAGTCTGCTTGGAACGAGCTACAGAAGCGACGCGGTCACGGTCTCGTCATGAACGAGGGCAAGATCGTGTACGCATCGTTCCTGCTCGATGAAGATCGCGCGTCAGAGGCATGGGCGATCGTTGATCCGGGCAGGCTCGAACAGAATCCGAACGAGGGCCATCTGAGGCTCTACTACGTCGCGGCGCGCACGGCAGCTGCCCTTGGAGACCACCACAAGGCACGCATGTTGTCCGATGCGATCATCCTTGAGGACCCTTCCTTCCCCGGATATGAAGAGCTCGAGGCAGAGATTGCCGCCATCCCTTCGCTCGGAGATGGCTGACGACGGGTCGTCGACGACATAGATCGGATGGCGGTGCACCGCCGATAGCGTGTCAGTCGTGAGCACATCGGTTGGCCATCCCGCAGCTGCAACACCGCCGTCATCCAACAGGACGACATGGTCGAAGTACGTCGCAAGATCGAAGTCGTGCAGTACTGCAACGACGGTGTCGCAGTCGTCTCGAGGTCCTTCGATCCGGATGTTGCGGAGGTTTCATCACCTCTTTATGTCACATACACGAGATACGTTGGCACTGCCCGCACTTCCCTCGTGAAGGGAAGTGTCATGGATCTCAATCTCATCGTAGTTGCGGGAAGACTCTCTGCAGAACCCGAGCTGATAACGTTTGCGTCAGGTACCAAACTGCTTCGTCTCCTGGTCACCGTGCGGAGTGAACACCCCCGACGTCGGATCGATGTGTTGCCGGTTGTGTTGTGGGATCCCGGCGACGATGTACTTCCGGACCGGCCCTGTCGCGGTCTCACCGTGTGGGTCGCCGGGTCCGTGCAGCGCCGGTTCTGGTCGGCTGGCGACGGTCGAACAAGCAAGGTGGAGATCGTTGCCCACGATGTACAGGTTCGGGAACCGCTTGTGAGCGATGAGGAGGAATCTGACGCAGCCTAAGGTTCCAGACTATGTCACGAACCATGATCGCTGCTGCCTCGCAATCTGCAACAGATGCAGGTGTGGCCATCGCCGATATAGGCGGGAACGCCGTTGACGCCGCGATCGCAGCGGTTCTCGCATCGATGTCCACGGAACTCGGGATCGTGTCGCCTGGAGCTAGCGGATTCCTTACGATCTGGCCATCGAACGACGAACCTGTTGTCATCGATGCATACGCTGAGATGCCAGGAAGGGGTGCTGAATCCCTGAGAACGATCGATGCGAAGAGGGTCACCATGGAATACGGTGGCGGTATGGACACGATCGTCGGGTGGGGGAGCGTTGCGATCCCCGGAGCGTTGAAGGGTTTCGAGATCGCCTCTTCCCGGTATGGCGCTGTGCCATGGGGTGAGCTCTTTGTCCCTACGGTCGAGCTTCTTCGTTCCGGGTTCCCTGTGTCGTCCGCGAGCGGGTACTACCTCGGGTACGCCCACGATGCGATCTACGGGTGGGATGACGAAACCGCACCTGCCTATCACAGGGAGGATGGATCACCTGTCCAGGCGGGAGATGTGCTGACGAATCCGCTCCTGGCGGAATGCTTCGAGGACATCGCACACGAAGGAGCTGATCTGCTGTATCGAGGCGATCTTGGTGCCGCACTGGTGCGTGCGAGCGAGGCGCGGGGTGGGCTCATTACCTTCCATGACCTCGAGGAGTACGCGGCAGTGATGCGGGCGCCCGCGCGTGTGGGGCTCCACGGATGGGATATCGCTACCAACGCCCCTCCGGCAGTCGGCGGCATCACTGTTTCCGCCCTTCTGACGCTTCTCGAACGACTGCACATCAGCGGTTGGTCCCCCCACGAGGTTGCACGCCACGCTGCAGCCCAGAATGCAGTCTTCAGTTTTCGCAGAGGCGAACTCGATGGAGACCAGGATCGCTTCGCTGGCGGAGATCTGATCATCGAACTGGCGAACCAGGGAAACCTCGCAGCCATGCATCGATCCCCGAGCACCGTCCACGCTTCGGCCGTTGACGACACGGGTCTTGCGTGCTCGGTCACCGTCTCAGCCGGCTATGGCGCCGGTGTGACGATACCGGGAACCGGCTTCGGGCTGAACAACTCTCTTGGTGAGATCGAACTGATCTCGGAAGGTCTCCATGCCTTGCCGGCAGGTCAGCGGCTGCTATCGAATATGGCGCCGACGATCGGTAGGTCATCAGCAGGAGAGGTTCTCGCGATCGGCTCGCCAGGCGCGGATCGGATCACGACAGCGATCGCCTCCGTCTTGATGAACCACGTTGTGTGCGGAATGGACATCGTGTCAGCCGTGGCTCATCCGCGGATCCATGCAGAAGTCTTCGATGGTGTCGCAACCCTTGCAGTCGAGCCAGGGATCGATGTATCCGAGGTCTCAGAGCTGACGATCCGGAACATGGATGCGAACTCGATGTACTTCGGAGGCGTACAGGTCGCGGCACTCGATGCTGACGGCCGGTTCTCCGGCGCCTCTGACCCTCGGAGGACCGGTGCGGTGGGCGTGGGCGGGAACTCTGGAGCAGGCGATGGCTGATCCGACGTCGCTCGATCTACTCAGGGCGGTGCTCGATCCGGTGCGGCTCGCAACCCTCGGTGCCGCCGTCCACGCGAATGTCTCGATCGAAGAGCTGAGCGACCGGCTCGGCGTTGAGCCGAGGACCATTGCTGAGGCGATAGGATCGCTACGATCGGCCGGTCTGATGCACAACGATGCATCGATCGACAGGGACGCGCTGCGCTCCATCGCCCGGGAGCTTCCGAAAAGGGAACCGGGTCTGGGTGAGCCGGTTGCTGGACCCTGGACCAGTCAGGAAGCGGAGATACTTGGTCGGTTCTTTGCTGCCGGGCGTCTCGTCGAGATCCCTGCATCCGCCCACAAGAGGGCACTCGTGCTCGAGAAGATCGTGCAGGAGTTCGATCCGGGCGTGCGCTACCTCGAACGCGACGTCAACTTCACGATCCAGTTCGTCCATGCGGACTACGCGGCGATCCGTCGCTATCTCGTAGACGGTGGTTTCCTCGCACGTGCCGACGGGGTTTACTGGCGTACGGGTGGGAGGTACGTCACGATCGAGGAACCACCGAACGGTACTGAGACGACCACGTCATCGGTCGTCTCCACAGACCGAGATGACGTTGTACTCCAGCCTTGGGAAACATCGATGGCCGACCGCCTCGTTGTCGCTGCGAATGATCGGGAGATCGCACGGTACATGCGCGATAGTTTCCCTCAACCCTATACGGCGGATGACGCTGGTCACTGGTTGGCGATCGCGAGAGACGAGATACCAGTCATGAACTATGCGGTTGTTTTCGAGGATGAACTCGTTGGGGGAGTGGGCGGAACCGCGCTCGAGGCTGAGGAGACCGGTGTCGTTGAGATCAGCTGGTGGTTGAACCCGCATTATTGGGGAAGGGGTATAACAACCGCGGCTGTCCGGGCGCTGATCGATGAGATGTTCACACGATCGGGAGTCGAACGACTGTGGGCAACCGTCATGGCACCGAATGTCGGTTCCTGCCGTGTCGCGGAGAAGGCCGGCATGCATCTCGAGGGCGTTGCCTCCCTGCACTATCTCAAGGCGGGCGTCCGCCACGATCGGCTGAACTATGGTCTTATCCGCAGTGGCTGGGCGCAAGGGACGACCGGGCCAAGGGACCGCTGAGCAAGTGGCGTCCACTAGTTCCACTCGATTCCGTACCCTTGTGAGCCATGTCGGCTTTTCGCATGTCTACGCTCAAAGAACCACGATGGATCCTTGCGATCATCATCGCCTTGGTGCTCACAGCGATGTTCGTACGGCTCGGGTCATGGCAACTGGAGCGACTCGATGAGCGTAAGGCTTCCAACGTACTCGTCGAAGCCCGGTCCTTCGACGATCCCAGGCCGCTCGAGGCACTCATCGGCCAGTACGGTGAAGGGGCTGATGCGCTCATCCACCGTCAAGCGATCGTTACCGGCCGCTATCGGCTGAACGATGAGTTCTTCTCCGTCGGTCGGACGTACGACGATCTGTCCGGAACGATGGTGATGACCCCGCTCGAACTCGACGACGGTTCGACCATGATCGTTGTTCGTGGTCTGGTCCCACCAGGCACCGATGGGCCTCCGGCCATCGGATACGCGCCACCGGCTGGCACGGTCACCCTTGTCGGGCGACTCGACGATGGTGAAGAACCGCTTCGCATCGGTGAACCTGACCCCGATGATGGTGTGCTTCGATCGTTGAGTCGCGTGGATCTTGCCTACATCAACACGTGGCTCGATGGTGATGTGTTGCCTGTCTCTCTGACGTTGACGATGCAGGCACCCCAGAATGTCGGCGATACACCTTTCCCAATCCCTCCCGATGAACTCACCGAAGGAAGGCATCTGGGATACGCAGTCCAGTGGTTCGCGTTCGCTCTGATCGTGCTCTTCGGTGTCGCGATGTTGGTGTGGAAGGCCGGGACGTCCGATGTCACGGTCGAAAGCGATCCGGAGCCAGCTCAGCCCGTGTGACACCGAACGCCGTCACCCGATCATCGACTGTGTCATTCAGGATGAGCGTGGATGTGATCTCCCCAAGCACCGGACTCGTCTTGATTCCGTACCCTCCCTGGCCGGCAAGCCAGAAGAACCCCGTCGCGGACGGATCGAAGCCGACGACCGGAACCCTGTCCGGTGTGAAGGTTCGCAGACCCGCCCATGTGTTGCGCACGCTGCGTATCGACAGGTTCGTCGCGTTCGTGATCTTCTCGATTCCGAGGGCGATGTCGAGCTCCGGCGCCCGTGCATCCACAGGCTCTGATGGGATCTCGCTGGCGGCAGATCCGAGAACATGGGGACCCTCTGGTTTGAAATACCATTGTTCGTCGGCGTCGACCACAAGCGGCCAGGAGGTCGAGTCCGCGCTTGCTTCGAAGGTGAACACGGAGCGGAGTAGTGGCTCCAAACCAAGGGGGTCAACGCCCGCCATGACTGCGACATGGTCAGCCCATGCCCCTGCGGCGTTCACGAGGATGCCAGCCGAGATTGTGTGATCCCCTGCGATGATCGACCACCTGGAACCGTCATCTCGATCGATGTGTGTTACCGGTGCCGACGTCAGAATAGTCTGGCCCACCGACCTGACCTTGCGGGTGTAGTCCGTTTGAAGGGCGTGCACATCGATGTTGAGAGCACCTGGCTCTAGGACGCCACCGGCGATTGCATCGCGGTGGAAGGCGGAGCATCGTTCCACCGTATCGCTCGGAGACAACTGCTCGAGTGATGGCACGAGTGGCTGGAAGGATGCGAACAATCGGTTGAGCCGATCCTCGTTTCCCTTTTGGGCGACGAACATCACAGGGAGTGGTGTTGTGAGTCCCTCGTTTGCCGTCAGGTACTCATGGGAGGCCTGTGCGAGCCGACGAATCGGTTCAGATCCGTAGCACTCGGTGTACGCGGCAGCTGAGCGACCGGTGGCATGATATCCGAGTGAGTTCTCAGCCTCGAGAACGACGACGTCACGATCGTTGGCGAGCCACGCGGCTGCTGACAAGCCAGCGATACCGCCACCGATGATCGCAATATCGACATCCATGGCAGATACGGTACCGCACCATCGTCCCTTGGCGTCCGATGAGAAGCGCTACGATGCCGCCATGACACACACGATCTTTTCAACAGATTCCTATGCCCGTGAAATGGACGCAACGGTCGTACGCACCGACGTTGAGGACAACCGCGTACTGCTCGACCGAACCGTCTTCTATCCGGGAGGTGGTGGACAGCCGCATGATCTTGGTGTGCTGTCGATCGGTGACGACCGGCTCCAGGTTGTCCGGGTCACGAGCGATCGCGACGGCGTGTGGCATTGGCTTGAGGATGGTCTCCCTGGTGATGGGACTGCTGTTGCGGGATCGCTCGACTGGGAACGCCGGTACAGCCTGATGCGAACACACACAGCTCTCCACGCACTCTGTGGCGTTGTGTGGAGACGTTTCCAAAGTCCTGTCACCGGCGGGAATATGCAACCGGGGGAGGGGAGGCTCGACTTCGACATCCCCAATTGGACGGTCGAGGATCTTCCCGTAGTGCAGCAAGAACTCAACGATGAACTGGCACGCAGACGTGCGGTGGAGGTCTCCTTTTTGCCGCGCGATGCCGCAGATGAGGACCCGAGTCTGATCCGAACGAAGGTCAACCTTCTCCCCAAGTTCCTCGAGGAGATTCGGGTGATCGACATCGTCGGCCTTGATCGTCAGGCCGACGGGGGAACACATGTTGGTCACACAGGTGAGGTTGGACCGATCGTCATCCCGAAGGCCGAGAACAAGGGCAGAGGCTTTCGTCGTATCAGGGTGCGGTTGGACGAAACATCACCCTGAGGTCGGGTACCTCAATCGGGCGCGGGGTACGTGACCAATACATCGCCGAGCGGCTTTCTGACCAGGTCGGGAACCTCACAATCTGATGCGGCATACCCGACGGGGAACAGGATGAAGGGACGTTCCGTGGCTGGTCGCTCAAGCAAGTCGCGTAAGAACGCCATTGGGCTCGGTGTATGTGTGAGCGTAGAGAGGCCCATCCGATGGAGGGAAGTGATGAACATGCCACATGCGATTCCCACGGACTCCTTGACGTAGTAGTGGTGTTGTCGCGTGCCATCGACGCGGGTTCCGTAGCGTTGCTCGAATACCACGACTATCCAGGGGGCATGCTCGAGGAACGGTTTCTCCCAGTCCGTTCCGAGCGGCTCGAGATCCTCCCTCCAGTGTGGAGGAAGCCGTCCGCCCTCGTAATTCTCTCGCTCCTCAGTCTCTGCCGCTACGCGTATCTTTCGCTTGGTGTCGGGGTCCCCGACGAGCACGAACGTCCACGGCTGCTTGTGGGCGCCGCTGGGTGCAGTGGATGCGCACTGGATCGCTATCTCGACCAACGATCGAGGCACGGGTACCGATGAGAACTGGCGGACGGAGCGGCGCGAATCCATCTCGGTGAACACGGACTCCGCAACCGACGTACGTTCAGTCTCGGATATCTGGAGCGGGATGTACGGCACGGTTGGAAATGGCATGGCTACACATTACGTCATCACGTGCCGCGACTGTCGGCGGCCCGATCGTCGTTCGCTCAGCCGGGATCTGGCCACAATCTCCCGTCTGGGTAGAAGGTGAAGTAGTCATCCTCGAACGATGTGAAGCCAGGGAGGAGGTCGAGGCTCTGGTCCTGGTATGTACCAGCGAGTCCGGTTCCTCGCGAGATGTGGAACGTTGTACCTGAGATCGTGTCGATGAGGTCGCCGTTGGCATCGATCGAGAGGTCGACGATGACCCCCTCGTTGAGGGTCCTCGACCAGACTGACCAGGACTCACGGTTCTCCGGTTCGATGACGATAGCGATGGGCACATCATCGACCGTGTCGTTCACAACGGACGAAAGGGATCGGACCGGGTAGGCCGCGGAATCGTCGCCAAACGCAACAACGATCGACAGCTGGTCGAGTGCATACCGAGTGTCACCTCCAGGCGCATCGAGCGCTCTGGTGTCGGGGTGGAGACGTTTCCATTCACCCCACCGCGTCAACGTCGACGGAAGCAGTTCGAGCTTCGTGCCCTTTGCGGGACCAAGGATCGCCTCGCCACGTGGCTGTGACCAGATGGATCCTGTATCGTGATCGAACCAGGTCATAGCGTTGCCAAAAAGGGCGCCCTGGTTGCCGAATATGACATCCTTGTCGTTGATCGTGCGGCGATGGACCATCGCCGTTGCGCAGATCGGTCACCAGGTAACGAGAACCGGCGTGTTTCCTACGTGGTCGTTCACGATCTCGCGTCGGTTGAGGTGGCTTATCGGGTATGCACGCGCGTCACCGTCGATCGCGAGCCCAACGACGAGGGTGTCGTCGCTCCATCCTGCGGCGGAAGCGACGACGAACGTCGGCTCATAGATCGGCAGGATCGCATCGCGCGCAAGCGATTGTCGATATCCGTCGGGGAGCTGCTCTCGAGCACGCACAGGGTTGTACAACGATCCGTCATCCTTGCCTTCGATATCGGGTTGGATCGATCGCTCGTACACGAGATAGCGCACTCCTGAAATGGCGACGAGAAGTCCGATCAGCAGTATAAAGAATCTTCCAAAACTGCTCATGCGGCCGTCAGGGATTGGAGTTGACCGTGGGCAGCGAGGCGTGCTCGGTGGAAGACGCTCCTCGCTTCGCGCCTGGGAAGCGAGAAGTCGAGGTCATCTCGGACGGGAACATCGACCACGACCTCCGCACCTTCTATCGTGCGGGGAAGCGAGTATCTGGCGCGAATGCCGGATGTGAGAACGGCCTTGGCAAGGGAGTAGGGCCCATGGATGCTCTGGTGTGTATGCGGGTCACCATCAGGAGTCAGCCTGAATCCGAACACGGGGCGATCGTGAGCGATTACACCGATCGGATAGTTCGCTGCCATGGCGCCATCTGAGAACACGACCTTCTCATCAGTTATACGATCATGGAGGACCACGGGCGTGAAGAGGAATGGGACGGCTGCCGACATGACGAGTGACCTGGCAACAGGAAACGAGTCGGGGTCTATCCCATAGCCAGGAAGACAATGGGGGAACGCAACGCCTGCGCCGTGGGTCAGATCGGTCGCGATCACCTCGAGCGAGCCTGGACGAAGATCCCGAAATGTCCTGACACCCTTGCGCAGCAACATCTTCCGCCACACCGACTCGATGCGTCGTGTGCGGTTGATTCCCTTGTGGATCACAAGCGCCATGTGCTGGCCGAAAAGAGGGATGTGCGTTTCCGGAACGGGGTCAAGCAAACCGGGCCAGTCCATACCAGTGACCTCGTGTTCGAGTTCGTCCGCCGTGTAGCCAGCAGCAAGCAAGGCAGCGACCAACGCACCTGCAGAGGTGCCGACTGTTCGATGGAACGTATAACCCGAGTCGAGCACTCCAGCAGCGGCGCCCGCGAGGGCTATTCCTCGTACACCTCCACCTTCGAACACACCGTTGATTTCCATGCCACGTGAACGCTCGGGGCTCCCGGTAACACGTGGGAAATGTCCAACAATGGACAGATATCGGGAACGGATTCGCGCTGGAGCGCGTTTGTGGGGTTATGGAACGTCTTGAAGATCAGCACGCAGCATGGCTTGCCAGAACCTTTGGAAGAACCGACTATCTCCCGCTGACACGTGAAGATGCAATGGCCCTCTCCCAGGCGGGGACGATAATTGACAAATACAAGGGAACACACCTCTTCCGGGAAGGGGAACCCTCAGAAGCCACCTTTGTCATCCAGGAGGGTGAGGTCGAGCTGTACCGGATGACAACATCTGGTCGCTCGGTGTTCGGGCGTGTTGGCACCGGCGCCGTTGTCGGAGATATCGCCATGTTCCAGGAAGAGCCATATCTGTCGTCGGCGAGAGCGGTGACGAGTGTTCGAGCGCTCAGGCTCGACAGAGATCCCCTCGTATCCCTCCTGCTCGCGCGTCCGGTGATCGCCATGCGGTGGCTCGTCAACGGCCTCGGCCAGCTGGAAGCAACACAACGCAGCTTGATCCGGCTGATGAACAGAACCGTCCTCGAGCAGGTCGCCGATCTGCTCCAGGATGAACAGGACCGCTTCGGAGAGGTCAAATTGTCTCAGGCGACCATCGCAGAGCTGCTCGGTGCGAGTCGTCAATCAGTGAACGAGGCACTTGGAAAGCTGAAGGAAGCGGGAGCGATCGATACCGGGTACCGCCGTATAACGGTACGAAGCACCGATGCGCTCATCGGTGCAGCCAATTCCTAGCGATCGTTCGAGTGCTGACCGGTCCGGGCAACGACGAGAGCGATCATGGCCGAAACGGCTAGCACGATAAGGCTTTCAGATAGGGCGCTCGCGAACGGTTCGAGTGGGGGACCATCCAGGTTGCCTGTGAGGGACAGCAGCGTGATCGTGACAGCACCCAACGCAACGCCGGCGACGACTCCCTTGAGGGCGCCAGGGTCGCCTCGGAGGAGGATTGCTGGCACAAGAGGGAGGAACAGCGGACCGAGGTGAAGCGTGGTCTCTGGTCGCAACAATGCGGCGATGATCCAGACGATCGCTATCCCTGCTGTCCATATTACGGCGCTTCGTAGCTGCGTCGGAGCTGTCTGTGTAGTGGTCATGGCTAGGAAAACGTTCAGTCTCTGAGTCGACGCACCGAACTGTCGGAGTTGCGTCTGTCACAGATCGGTGGTCCAATGCGTAACGTTCATGCGGTGAACGAGCAAGGTAGTGAGCAATGCGGTCTTTGTGGTTGGCTCTCGCAGCTTCAGCCATCCTTGTTGTGTCGGCATGCTCGTCCGCGTCACCATCTCCCTCGACGACGCCTCGTTCTCCGGCTGGCGCACCATCGTCAGACGCACCCGCTGTGATGGCTTTCCCCGAGGGGCCGAGTGCGCTGCGTGACATGTTCGCAGCCGAATTTCCTGAGCCACTGGTCGATCCCAAGGAGATCATCTCAGGTGGGCCGCCACCTGACGGGATCCCGCCGATCGATGCTCCCGAATTCCTTGATGTCTCCCAAAACCTCGGCATCTTGCCAGAGAATGAACCCGTTGTTGCACTCGAGATCAACGGAGATGCACGTGCCTACCCTGTCAGGGCACTGGTGTGGCATGAGATCGTGAACGACACCGTCGGCGGCGTGCCCGTTGCCATCACGTACTGTCCGCTGTGCAACTCAGCGGCCGTGTTCGAGAGAACGATCAACGGAGCAGAAACAAGTTTCGGAACGTCAGGAAGGCTCTTCGCTTCGGCACTTGTTATGTACGATCGGGCTACCGAGAGCCTGTGGACTCACTACAACGGGACGAGCGTGGTGGGCATGCTGACAGGTACTGAATTGGTCACGCACGCTGCTCCGTTGCTCGCGTGGAGCGACTTCCGACAGGCGTACCCCACAGGGAAGATCCTTGATTGGACGCGTACCGGCTACATCAGGGACTACGGGCGGAATCCATACAACGGCTACGACGATCCGGCCAACACCAACCCGTTCATGTTCCGCGGAGCCCTCGACGATCGCGCTGCCGCGATACAACGTGTTGTGGGAATTTCAACCGGCGGAGCGTCGAGTGCCTACACGCTCGAAAGCATCAGCGATGGAGAGGGTATGGCGACCAATACCGCGGTGGGGGGGAGCAGCCTGGCGATCTTTTGGAAGTCCGGCCAGGCGACCGCACTTGGCGCGAACGAGCTCGCGGAGGGTCGAGATGTTGGATCGGTCGGTGTTTTCGAAGCCATGGTCGGCGGAAACACACTCACGTTCAGCTTTCGCGATGGTGCATTCGTGGACGATGAGACCGGCTCGTTTTGGTCGATCACGGGTGAGGCGTTGAGTGGGGAGCTCCAGGGTACGCAGCTCGTCCGTGTTCCCCACCTTGACACGTTCTGGTTCGCATGGTCGACCTATCAGCCTGAGACCATCTTGATAACGAGCTGACAACCGATCGCCGTATCCTGTGAGTACCGCGTGAGGGGACTCTCTTGTGAATATCGCTGCATGGATGCCGTTCTTCGTGATCGGTTTCGCCATTCTGGGTGTCGCCGTCTGGCACCTGGCAACCCACGATGTGCCGTACATGCCTAAGTGGGCGTGGGTGCTCTTCATGATCTTCACGATCCCGATCGGAGCGATCGTCTACATCTCGGTTGTGATGTTCGGAGCGGGCACGAAACGGGATGATGCTGAGGGTCGTCCGGCGGACTGAGGACGATTCAGATTACCGTACCGCAACGCGGGGCCCGACAGGCCTGAACGGAAGAGCTCATGGCAATTGATATTCAGTCTGTTTCGTTCTCCTATCCCGACGGCACAGCCGCCATCGAGAATGTGTCATTCACAGTGCCTACCGGGACGGTGACCGCATTCATAGGCCCCAACGGTGTGGGCAAGACAACGATGCTCGAACTTGTCGCTGGTGACCTGAGGCCTCAGGAGGGTGTGATCCGTTCGGATTCCGAGGTCGCATACATGCGTCAGAATCCCGGTTTCGATGATCTGGTAGCAGCAACAGTTCTCGATGCACTGGCACTGTCGCTACCGGGCCAACTCAAGACCATCCATGACCGGCTACAAGCGCTGTACGGGGTCTCAGAGGGAGAGGTGGACGGTATGGCGATCGCAGCGGCGCTCGAGGACTGGCAATCGCTTGGCGGGTACGAGGCTGAGGCGCAGTGGGACCAGGTGACGCGCACGGTGCTGAGTCAAGGGATGGGGGAGGCATCCAGCCGGGTGCTCTCTCAACTGTCGGGAGGGGAGCGCAAGGCGATCATCCTGCGTTCATACCTGGTTTCGAGCGTCCCTACCCTTGTTCTCGACGAACCCGACAACTTCCTCGATCTGTACTCGAAAGCGTGGCTGGAAACGGAACTGAAAGCTTCGAAGAAGACGATCCTGGTCGTGTCTCACGATCGGAGTCTGTTGTCGAGTTCCGTCGAGAGAATCGTTGTGCTCGAACACAACGGTGTGTGGACCCACGGAGCGACGTACGCAACGTTTCCTGCTGCACGACGCGCAAGGATCGAGAAGCTCGCAAAGGACCTCGATGCGTGGCAGGCCGAGGAGCGGCGCCTTTTCCGCTATTACAAGCTGCTCAAACAGCGTGCATCGATCAGTGAGGGGATGGCTGCACGAGCCGATGCAGCGGAAACCCGCTGGCTTCGGTTCAAGGATGCCGGTCCGCCGCCCTTGCCACCCCCGGAGCGGGAGATCACCGTCCGGTTCGAAGGCTCAAGAACCGGCAAAGAGGCGATACGGCTCACCGAGTTCGAAGTCGAGGGGTTGGTGGGAGCCTTCAGTGCAACCATCTACAACGGCGATAGGGTTGCTCTGCTCGGTGAGAACGGAGTGGGAAAGTCCACGTTCATAAGGGAACTGCTCGACGAATCGCGCACGGATGCAGGGGAGCTCAGGTACGGACCAACAGCACGGCTCGGGTTCTTCTCGCAGAACAACGAGATCGACGCAGGTGAGAGGCCGTTGCTTGATGTCGTCGCGGCGCACTTTCGCAACGAGCAGCAGGCCAGAGCGGCTCTCGGGCGGTACGGTCTCAGCCAGCATGTGCGACACGCACTCGATGAGCTGTCGGGTGGACAGAAGGCGCGAGTACAGCTCCTCATTCTCGAGACACGACGGCCCAACGTTCTTCTCCTCGACGAGCCCACCGACAACCTTGACCTCGAGTCGATCCTCATCATCGAGGAGGCACTTCTCGATCTCGATGCGACACAGCTTGCGATCACCCACGATGCAGCGTTCACACGGGTATTCAATCGGTTCATCATCTTCGACAGGGACGGGGTCGTCGCAGAGACTTCAGATCGGGCCCGAGCTCTTGATATAGCGAGTCGGCGGGGATTCTCACTGCTCGACGAGCCTGCCCTCAAGATCCTCAGCGTCTAGGCCCGCCGCCTGAGTATCCACACGGCAGGGGAGCGGGCGTCCGCTCGACCGCTAGGACACGACCCGGGCGAGCGTGTCCCTGCCCATGGTGCCAAAGGTAGAATCAACGTCCGATGCATCGACGATCCACAACAGCGCAAAGTGGATCGCCCACGCCTTTGCCCGGTTGCGCGTTGCGTGAGTGACAGGGCCGTATGCCGTCCAGAAGTCGTCGTGGCGCGAGGGCTCGAAGAGGCTCCACACCGATCCGAGATCAGTGGAAGCGTCTCCCGCCGTCATGTCGCCCCAGTCGACAACCGACACGAGCACCCCGTTGTCGGTCACCATGTTGTTCGGATGCAGATCGCCGTGTATCCATGTCGGCTCTCGATCGATAGCGGTGGCCTCAAGTTCACGCCACATGTTCCGGATCGTTGTGACATGCACGCCAAGATCGATGCCAGTGGCCTCCACCATTGAGAGCCGGCGTTCAACCGCAGCACCATACGCTGTAAGTGGCTGGTTGCGAAACGTGTTCCGGGGTGCGTTGCCTGGTGCATGAACGTGGAGTGCCCGCAGGAACGCTGCGAACGGCGCGATCTGGGAGGGGGCGAACGGTCCGGTTGTGGCGCGGCTCCCGGGAAACCACGGAACGACACTCCAGACATACGGGTAGTAGCTGGTTGCGGAGCCAACCCGTACGGGTACCGGCAACGGGATCGGCGATGTCAACTGGATGAGCTGCAGCCATCGTTGTTCGTTAGAGATGAGTTCATTGGCAAGTGCTCGTCGGGGAAGCCGCATCGCGAGATCGTCGCCGAGTCTGATCATCACGTTGTCCCAGCCTTCACCAGCGACCGAGAGCGTTCGATCTGTGAGGTCCGGGTGCTGGTCTTCGAGGAGACGATGTGCAAGATCGGTGGTGATCTCGATATCGGGATCGGGAGTGGACATGGCCGGCACTGTATCTTCGCTACAACGGCCAGTACCAAAGTTGCCCATAATCCACGTTATGTTACATTCACGGTACCAGACCCAGCTCGATCGAGTATGCGGTATTCGGGTGGAGTTGATGATCCCCCGGCCCCTGGTACACCCTGCTGGTGATCCCACAGTCCAATGGTCATTCCTGCACCATGGCCGTGGTAGCCGATGCTGTGGTGCAGATCGTGGCGTCGAGTTCTTCTCGTTGACACTGACGGAGCGCCGCTGCAAGGATCTCGTTGCCCTGGCGCCCTGAAACGAACTCCCCCATCAGGATGTCCCGAGCCCCGAGACCCTCGTCGTATGTTGTGTTCCGATACCACCAAACGAGGCCTTCTGTGGCGGTGAACGCTTCCCCGTGATGGCTGAGTTACTCCGGGTAGTAGCCGGTAGCGTCGTCGATGAGCTCACGGATGATGTCCATGTGACCCGCGTGACGTGCTGTTTCCTCGATCATGTGAACGAGCACCCATCGCAGCGTCCGCTCGGCACGGTCCGAGTTGTCATTCGGCAACGTACCGGTGACATCGAGGTTCGGTGCTCCGGCGATGATCGCATCTGCAAGGGCAACGGCGTCTGCGTATCGTTGCGCAACGCTCGTGATGGTCTGGCCGCTCTCGATACGGAAGTCAGCGTCGGGGTCTTCCTCGCTCCAGGGATAGTCGGGGTTTTCGCCGCCGATGAATTCGAGGAACCACCACTGCTCGACCCATGCCATGTGCTGGACGATGCCGAGCAGGCTCGTTCCCGATGTGACGAACGACCGTTGTGCGTCCTGTTCCGAAAGGCCCTCGAGTTTCCACAGGAGGATCGATCGTTGCATGTCGAGCATGCCCTTGAGCGTCGTGACTTCGTCGGCTGTGGTCTGTGACAGGTGGAATGGCAACATGTGGTGACCCTACCAGTCGAGGTATAGCCACGTCAGGCACGTGTCGGTGATGGAGATGCTCGTCCCTGAATCGAGATACGGCCGGTCGCTTCGACGTCGAGCGTGATGTGCTCGTAACACAAGCGAGTGCTTCCGAGGGCATCTCACCGATGGCTCTTGTGCTGGTGTTCGCGAGTTGAACAATATCGGAACCTATCGCGATATATCGTGATAGGGTTGTGAAGTCTTGTGAAAGGAGATTCGAATGTCATATGTGATGACACCACCATGGGTCGC
>JAMBLJ010000170.1 GCA_023336815.1 Actinomycetes bacterium | reverse complement strand
TGTTCATTCTTGTGGACTGGAACCCTGGGTACGCGAATAGAACGCTGTCGGTGTGGTTCGTGGCGCGGTATCGTCTCGGTCTGCCCTCTGGGGCAGAATCAGGACGGGCTGTGGCGCAGCTTGGAAGCGCACCTGCTTTGGGAGCAGGGGGTCGTCAGTTCAAATCTGACCAGCCCGACCAGTTTCGAACCCTCGCACTCGTGCGAGGGTTCGTTTCGTTCCGGATTGGAGTGTCAACGACTCAGCGTGACATGCACACACCGGAGCGAAGCAATGTTTGTCGTTCTGTGGGCCACATTGTGCCTTTTGGCACAATGGAACCCTGGGTACGCGTCGAATCGGGGGTGTGTGGTCTATTTCAGCCAGGGTGGGGCTGTGTCCGGGTCTATGCCGTAGCGGTCCCTGGCTGTGATGACGGTCGCGGTATCGATGGAACCGTCACCTGCCAGTGAAGACAGGACGGCAACAACTACGCTCGCCGTGTCGACCTCGAAGAACGCCCGGAGTTCATCGCGGGTGTCGCTGCGACCGTAGCCGTCGGTTCCAAGGGATGTGAACGTCCGCGGGGAATAGGGAGCGATCAGATCCGGCACGGCCCGCATGTAGTCCGTGACAGCAACGATGGGTCCGCTGGAAGTTTCCAATTGCGATGTCACGCGAGGCATCCGTGCTGGACGATCCGGGTTGAGGCGGTTCCATCGGTCGATGGCCAGCGCGTCTTCCCTCAGCTTCTTGTACGAGGTGGCACTCCACAGCTCAGCGCTGACGCCGAAGTGCTCGGCCAGCTCTGTCTGAGCGGCGCGGGCAGCAAGATGCGCGGAGCCGGAGAAAACGATCGTTGCCGCCAGGTCGTGTCCGTCTGGCCCGTCGGCGAACTTGTACAGACCCGACACGATCCCCGATTCAGATCCCTCGGGTTTGGCTGGCTGCACACACGGTTCGTTGTACAGCGTCAGGTAGTAGAAGACATCCTCGTTGTCGCCGTACATTCGATGGATGCCGTCTTCGATGATCGTCGCCATCTCGTAGGCGAACGCCGGATCGTACGCCTCGCATGCTGGGATGGTCGAAGCAAGGATATGGCTGTGGCCATCCTGGTGCTGCAGCCCTTCACCAGCGAGGGTCGTCCGACCAGCTGTTGCGCCGAGGAGGAAACCTCTCGCCCGAGAGTCCGAAGCGCCCCACAGGGCGTCACCCACCCTCTGAAACCCGAACATCGAATAGAACGTATAGAACGGGATCATCGGAACACCACGCGTCGAGTACGAGGTTGCCGCCGCGATCCAACTTGCCGTCGAACCAGCCTCTGTGATCCCCTGTTCGAGGATCTGTCCGTCGAGCGACTCCTTGTACGAGAGGATAAGGTTGTGGTCGACAGGTTCATAGAGCTGCCCTTCGGGGGCGTAGATGCCGATCTCCTTGAAGAGTGCATCCATGCCGAAGGTACGGCCCTCGTCCGGGATGATCGGCACAACGCGTTCGCCGATGGCCGGATCCCTGGTCAGACTTCGGAGGAGCCTTGTGAAGGCACCCGTCGTGGCCACCTCGACAGTGCCAGATCCACCATCGAATTCTTCGAATGGAACGTGTGACGGCAGTTCCATAGGAACGCGTAGGGGCAGTCCACGGCTCGGCAAGGGGCCATTCAGCCGCGCTCGTTGCTCGACAAGATACCGATACTCGGGAGAGTCCTCGGGGAACTTGAGATACGGGGGCATACCCGACGCCAGATCATCGTCCGATATCTCGTCGTGGAGATGAAGCCGGTCACGCAGGTCCCTCAGCTGCTCACCTGTCAGCTTCTTGATCGAATGTGTCGCATTCTTGCCGGCCACGTTCGCACCAAGGGTCCATCCCTTGATCGTCTTGGCGAGGATGACCGTAGGTGCCCCACGGAGCTCGGTCGCCGACTTGTATGCGGCGTAGATCTTCTGATAGTCGAGCCCTCCCCGGCGAAGATCCCATATCTCGTCATCCGTCATGTCGGCGACGAGCGCCGCGAGTTTCGGATCCGGACCAAAGAAGTGTTCCCGGATGTATTCACCGGATTCGGCCTTATATCGTTGATACTCGCCGTCAACGGTCGCATTCATCTTGTTGACGAGTACACCGTCGACGTCTCTGGCAAGGAGTGGATCCCAGTCCGACCCCCAGATGACCTTGATGACGTTCCAACCAGCACCTCGGAACATCGCTTCGAGTTCCTGGATGATCTTTCCGTTTCCCCGAACAGGTCCATCGAGTCGCTGGAGGTTGGCATTCACCACCCACGTCAGATTGTCGAGCTTCTCTCGACCTGCAAGCGATATCGAGCCAAGCGTTTCGGGTTCGTCTGTTTCCCCGTCACCGAGGAACGACCATACGCGAGTGTCGCTCGCATCTTCGATGCCACGGTTGGTGAGGTAGCGGAGGAACTGAGCGTGGTAAATGGAGTTGATCGGACCGAGACCCATCGACACCGTGGGGTACTCCCAGAACTCCGGCATGAGCCGCGGATGTGGGTAGCTCGATAGGCCAGGCTCGCCGATCTCCCTTCGGAACCGATCGAGGCTGTGCTCCTCCAACCTGCCCTCGAGAAAGGCTCTGGCGTACACGCCTGGCGTTGCGTGACCCTGGATGTAGACGTGGTCACCGGGGGTCCCGTCAGCCTTCCCCCTGAAGAAGTGGTTGAAGCCGATCTCGTACAGCGTCGCGGAGGAAGCGAAGGTCGAAAGGTGGCCGCCGATGCCGTCCGCTTTCTTGTTCGCTCTGATCACCATTGCTGCTGCATTCCAACGCACGAAACGCCTGATCCGCTTCTCGAGGTAGGCATCACCGGGGAAGGGCGCCTCGGCGGACGGCGGGATCGTGTTGATGTACGGCGTCGATACTGAGCCAGGCACACCGATGTTCTGCTCACGAGCATGTTCGAGAAGTCGCGCCATGAGGTACCGCGCCCGTGTCTCTCCGTCGCTATCGATCACGTCGTCAAGGGCCCCGAGCCATTCCAGGGTTTCAGACGGATCGAGATCGGCGAGCTGATGCGTGAAACCATCGATGTAGATCGGTCGATCGCTGATGAGGAGAGACTCCTTGTTGGTGGGCGAGAGCGTAGTAACCCGAGTGCGCTGCCTTTGCGAGAATTCGAGGACCGTACACTGCCGCACCATGATCGAGCCGAAACGAATCGAAGTGCAAAACGGGACCATGTTGGTGATCGAATGGGTAGATGGGCGGACCGATTCGATCGCCGCGACGCGGTTGCGAGACGGCTGCCTGTGTGCATCATGTCGAACCATATCCGGCGGGATGCCTGCAGCAGATGAAGCAACATGCCGCATCTCCGATATCAGCCTCGTTGGCGGTTACGCGATCAACGTGGTTTTTGCCCCGGATGGTCACGGTACGGGGATCTATCCGTATTCGGCACTGCGGGATCTCGGCGAAGCCTGAGGTCGGTTCACCGACGTCGGCAAATCAACGTGGCTTCGTTGCCCACACGATGAGGTCGAGCGCGGTGGCATCAGCGGCTTCGACGTATCTCTCCCGTTCGCCGAGTTCGATGATGTCGAGTCCATCCACGTAGGGGTCGATGCGTTCTTTCGACCACAAGATCTCGGGTATCGGGGGTCCGCCGTACCCGTCGGTCAGGTTCGACAGCGCATGTCCAACAGCGAACAAGGTTCCTCCTGGGGCAACTGCAGCCACCGCGCGCTCGAACGCGGCAGCGATCTGGTCTTCCGGGAGATGGAGATAGAAGATCATCACGAGATCGAACGTTGTGTCTGGTTCGTAGGTCGTAGCGTCTGCCACCACCCAATCCACCTGTGTGTCCCCTGCAAGCTCGCGCGCCTTGTCGATGCCAACCGGGGAGAAGTCAGTGGCGGTGACAGCCCAGCTCTGGCGAGCAAGCCATATCGCGTTGCGCCCCTCACCACACGCGACATCAAGCGCGGACCCAGCGGTCACACCCTCAACGAGCGGTGGCAAAAAGATGTTCGGCTCCGCTGACCAGACGAGGTCGGAGCCCTTGTACCTGTCATCCCACATTTCGCTACTCATGTGCGACATGGTACGACCCCGAAAGCACCAAGATGGCGGCATGGAAGACACATGGGAACCCCTCACTGTCGGCGAGGTCGTTGAACGATTCGCCAGCAGCGGCGTCGACTGGTGGGTCGCAGGCGGCATCGCACTTGATCTTTTTCTCGGATGGAAGACACGTGAGCATGACGACATCGATATCGAAATGTTCAGATCAGACAAGGACTCCCTCTTCGATGTGTTCCCGGATTGGGATCTCCATGCGGTTTCACAGGGACGGATGATCTCGTGGCGGCGAGGCGACGATCTCAGCGAGGACACCTTTGGCATATGGGCCCGGCCATCGCCGAGTGTGCCATGGGCTGTCGAAATCATCCTCGCAAACGGGGCCATGGATCGGTGGAGATTCAGGCGAGACCACGAGATCACCCTTGAGGGAGACTGTCTCATTCGCTGGACGAAGGATGGCGTCCCCCATTGCACCCCCGAGGTGCAACTGCTGTACAAGTCGAAAAAGGCGCGACCAAAGGACGACATCGATCTTGCCATGGTGCTCCACCACATGTCACAGGCCCAGCGCTCGTGGCTCATGGCGGCAATCAAGCGCTCGGACCCGGATCATCCGTGGATATCCGTGCTCGGGTATGCCAACGAACACCATCGCGACTGAAGGCTGAAGCGGAGTACCCTACGGCGCCTAAGCGGGTGTAGCTCAATGGTAGAGCCCCAGCCTTCCAAGCTGGTCACGCGGGTTCGACTCCCGTCACCCGCTCGACCGGT
>JAMBLJ010000169.1 GCA_023336815.1 Actinomycetes bacterium | reverse complement strand
TATCGCGATATATCGTGATAGGGTTGTGAAGTCTTGTGAAAGGAGATTCGAATGTCATATGTGATGACACCACCATGGGTCGCCAAACGTCGCATGATCGTCATGGCAACCAAGAGAGGTCGCGGCCGTCCTGGTCACGACCACCGCGGAGGGTTCCCGATGGGCCCCGCATCGATGCGAGGGGGCCGACCCAAGATCGGCAGAGGCGACGTGCGCGTCGCGATCCTGCATCTGCTATCAGAGGAACCGATGCATGGATACCAGATCATGCAGGAGCTCTCCGACCGCACGGACGGGATGTGGAAACCAAGTCCTGGTTCGGTCTACCCCACCCTGGCGCAACTTGAGGACGAGGAGCTTGTCGCACCCCACCAGCGAGATGGCAAGAACGTCTTTGCGCTGACCGACAGCGGTCGACAGGCGGTTGATGGCCTCGACGCTCCGCCACCGTGGGAGCGGTTCGGCGAAGCATCAGCTGACGGTGTGTTCGGTCTGCGAGAAGCGGGTTTTAAGGCTGGCGCCGCGGCGATGCAGGTGGCCCGGTCGGGATCTGAACGCCAGATCGAACGAACGAAGGACGTTCTGGAAGAGGCGAGACGTCAGATCTACCAGATCCTCGCCGAGGATGAATAGCCCGGGAGATCGTCGATGACAACGCAGAGGGCGCCCTGTCACAGGGGCGCCTTCTGCGTTGGAGAATCAGAAGGGCACCACCCCAGAGCGTGACTCTTCCAGGGTGCTTCAGGCCAGCGGTGATCCCGCAAATGGCACCGCGAAGCGTTTGCACCACACGACGACGAACTTGTGTACATCCGGATCGAATTCCTCGGGGAGTTCGTAGTTCTGGCCGCCAACGTTTCCCTTGATCTTGCCGAGATCTATGTACTCCGAAGGGATGCCGCCTGTGTAGTCGTCCGAGGGCAACAACCACACGAAGAGATCAGGGCCGTTCTGGATATCGGTGTCATCCTCGAAACGCAGCACGTATTGCCCTGCCTGTTCGTACACCGTTGCTGACCCCGAGGCCCGGTGATCGATACCGAAGAAGTCCCCGGATCCGATGGCGATGGGCCCCTCCGACGGTGTTGTGGATGTCGGATCGGTAGGTGATGGCGTTGTGGATGTGTCAGGGGTGGCTGCGTCCGTCGGCACCGGTGAAGGCACCGTGGTCACCACAGGTTGGGGCTCGGTTTCGGCTACCTGGGCCGTCGGGAAGGCATCGTCTAGCGACTCGTCAACGGCATCGTCAACGAAAAGTTTGTCTGGACGAAACGCTAGAAATCCGACCACGACGAGGGTCGCGGCGAACCCGACAAGTAGCCATCGATATCGTCGTATGAACTGCATGGGGCTCCACTCCTTGGTCTTCCACAGTGCAACGTTCACCGTAGGGCTGTTCGTTGCTCACGGGGTGGCTGTTCCTGGATTGTTCACACTCTCGCATTTCGTGCGCCTCACTAGGCTGGCATGATGCGGCATGTGGTGTTCCTGAGAGCGATCAACGTCGGCCGTCGTAGGATCAAGATGGATGTCTTGCGTGAGGTGTTCGAACGATTCGGGTTCACCGACATACAGACAGTCATCGCATCGGGGAACGTTGTTTTCACTACCTCTACTCCCCCCATGGTGGAGGACGTGGAGGCCCATTTCGAACGCGAGGTCGGGTTCTCATCGATGGTGTTCGTTCGATCAGCCGACGAAGTTCGCTCGATCCTCTCCCACCGGCCATGGCGCCATGACGGCGCGGTCGTCGATGTGTCATTTCTCCGGACTCGACCGGACCGTGCTCGGTCGATCGAACTCGAAAAGTCGGCTTCATCTCCAGAGGCGATCGCGGTGATCGGAACAGAGGTGTTCTTCCTGCGTGCTGGCAGAGGTCTTCCGACGACACACAAAGAGGCTGATACCGTGCGGATTCTTGGGCGGGAGAGCACTCGGAGGGGTATTACAACGGTCGAACGGGTCGCTGCCCTGCTCGACCCATAGCGATCGTGGTTCTTTGGTAGGTACGTCGAACTGTCAACTACTTGACAGCAAACTGTAATCAACGTGACAGTGTCGTGTTGGTCCTGTGGAGTGTCTGGTTACACCCGCTGAAGGTCGTAACCCACCTAGGAGAGGAGACCTCATGGCAGTTACATTCGACAAACTGATCACACCATC
>JAMBLJ010000168.1 GCA_023336815.1 Actinomycetes bacterium | reverse complement strand
TGCGTCTGCTGAGTTGAATGCGTCAACCTGCACGGAGTGGTCGATGACCAGGTCTGATTGGACTTGCGGGTTCACCTTTGATGCGGCCTGTTCGTCGCCCGTCATCCGAACTATCGCTGACCGCATCGCAGCGAGATCAACCACCGCTGGTACGCCGGTGAAATCTTGCAGGACGACCCTGGCCGGTTTGAACGCTATCTCGCTCGTACCGACTTTCGATGCGTCGTACTGGGCGACCGCTGTCACGTCATCGTCCCGCACCACCCGGCCGTCGTGATTGCGTAGTACTGATTCCAGTAGCACCTTTATCGAATACGGGAGTGCGTCGATGTCGCCCATGTCGCGCAGCGCATCGATGCGGTAGATGACGCGCTCCCCGAGCGGTGTGTTGATCGTCGTCCGAGAGGAGAAGGGATCGTGACTCATGGTTTCCTCGCCTGAGAGATGGTTCGTATGCTCCTATTAACCAACAATAGGGGCGCTTCGATCCGCAAAACGTTGGCCAAGACGTCACAGAGTTCCGCGAAACCGCACGGAACGTGGTTCTTTCAGATCCGGCGGCGATATTCGCACACCGAACGAAACTTCGCTCGAAGTTTCAGATCTTCCCATATGCCTCGGGGGTCCAGTCGCCTCCCCGTGAAGGCCAGCGGGGACAACAGCCCGTGGAACGCGACGATATCCGCCTCTCCGATGGGATCGGTTCTCATGCACTCGACCGTGCCGATCGTACGAGTCCGAAACCGGGAACACCTGCCTCGATGGCGGGGAGATGCGCTCAGTCGCCCCAGTAGCGCTGCTCTTTGAATGGGTCCCCGTACATGTGATACCCGTTGCGCTCCCAGAATCCGGGTTCATCTTTTGCGATCAATGTGAAACCTCTCACCCACTTCACGCTTTTCCAGAAGTACAGATGAGGCACCACGAGCCGCAGCGGAAACCCGTGTTCGAGTTCAAGCTCCTCACCGTTAAACGTGTGAGCGAACAGGTTCCCCGAGCGAAGAAAGTCCTCTATGGGCAGGTTTGCTGTGAACCCGTGATAGGCGTTGACCATCACGTGGGTCGCTTGCGGCTTGGCCCCGATCTGATCCCAAATCTGGCGGACAGGTACACCAGACCAACCGGTGTCGAACTTCGACCATTTCGTCACGCAGTGGATATCGGCCGTTATCTCGTGGGTTGGCATCGCCTTGATCTCCGGCCACGTCCACCTTGAAGGTTCATCGACGAGACCGTCCACGGTGAAATCCCATGTGGGGAGATCGACCCTCGGCACACTGCCAGCATGAAGGACAGGGAATCGTTTGGTGTGATATTGGCCAGGGGGCAATCGCGCGATGTCGATACCTAGCTTTTCGAGCTCTGCACGATTGCGTTTGAAGAAACTCATGAGGAGAGCGTAGACCTGTACGACGATCTTGAGAAGCGACAGGGATACCCATCGAGAACGGTGGCTTCGGCTGGTATCTCTCCTGCTGGCGTACCTTTACCGGATGGACCTCGTGCGACGATCTCGCGTTCTCGTCATCGGCCTGCTCGCATTCTCTGTTGTTGTGTCGGCATGTGCTTCGACGAATGAAACCGAAGCCGACACCCTGGTGGGTCAGGCTGGAGCTGCGAACGAACTAGCACCCGATTTCACAGTTCCGACCGCCTCAGGTGGGACATTCTCGTTGTCTCAACATCTTGCGAACGATGGTCGCCCGGTGTTTCTCAATCTCTGGGCGTCGTGGTGTTTCCCGTGTCGCGAGGAGATGCCCGACATCGAGGCTTCGTCGCTCGAGTTCACGGACATCTTGTTCATCGGCGTTGCTGTGCAAGACTCTCGCGCAGACGCTGATGCATTTCGCAAGGAAGTCGCGGTCACCTACGAGATCGGATTCGACGAGGACGATTCAGTGGACATCGCGTACAGTCCGCTTGGCCTGCCTGCGTCGTACATCATCTCATCGGAAGGTGTGATCCTTGAACGGATCTTCGGAAAGATGACCGAGCAGGACCTCGCCGAAAAGTTCGAGGCGCACTTCGGGTAGTTTGTGCGATTCGCACGAATGATCTACCAAACACCCGGGATCACCCCTTGGAATCACAGCAGAAGTCGCTCTGGCTCGATGGGGTCCGCACCATCTCGCCGATTCTTGTTGGAGTCATACCCTTCGGGCTGATCTTCGGCGTCACAGCATCCGCATCCGATGTTCCGATGCTTGCGGCCTGGGCGAGTTCCTTCGTCGTGTTCGCAGGAGCGAGCCAGCTTGCGATCGTCGAGGTTCTCGGCAACGGAGGTGCGGCCGCCGTTGCGATACTCACAGCGGTCGTCATCAATGCGCGACACATGATGTACTCGGCGGACATGGGCAGGTATGCAGTCGACGAACCACTATCAGTGAAGATGTCCATTGCGTACCTGCTGACCGATCAGGCATATCTGGTCTCAAGCCACCGCTTCCCTGATCCGGTTGAGAGAACGGGGTTCACGTCCTTCTACCTCGGCGGAGCCTTGACGTTGTGGATCGCCTGGCAGATCTCCACAACCGCCGGGTTCGTCCTCGGCACGGCGATTCCCGCTTCGTTGTCTCTTGAATTCGCGATCCCTCTGGTGTTCCTCGCGCTCCTCGTCCTGGCAGTGAAAGACAAACCAGGCATCATCGCCGCTGTGGTGGGAGGCGCTGTCGCAGTTACCGGCGTTGGGATGCCTTACAGTCTCGGACTTCTCATCGGTGCGCTCGCTGGTGTCGCAGCAGGCATCACCTCGGAGCGGTGGTTCGCATGACCGCATGGATCGTTGTTGTCATAGCGGGGCTCGCGACATTCGGAATGCGATTCGTGTTTATCGGACTCTTTGGCGAGATCGCTGTTCCTGCCTGGCTTGAACGAGGTTTGAGATACATAGCACCCTCGGTCCTTGCGGCGATCACCTTGCCTGCGATCGTCGCCCCGGGTGGTGCCCTCAACGTTGCCAGTCCGTTCCTTCCGGCTGCCATCATCGGGGGACTCGCAGCATGGCGGACGAAGAGCATCGGCGTATCGATAGTCGTCGGACTGGGAACGCTCTGGATCCTCCGCTGGCTGTTCTGACAATGGGCCAAGAGCTCACAGCCAACAGCCAATACATCACCCACACACACTGGACGTCCTCCGAATCGGCAAGACGCTGTTTTCAACTTGCGCCGACTCCCCCGCAACACGAGTCAGTGCTCCTGGATCCCAAGGAGTTCCCCACAAGCAGATCGATTCCGTTCTCCACGAGAGCTGTGACGCAGAAATCGGATCCGGAATCATGGTCGGCGCTCGTGTCGAGAGCTGTCGGCTGATCTCTATCTGCCCGTCCACGTTGGATCGCGTCGCTCGAGAAACGCAGCAACACCTTCCTTGGCATCGTCAGTGAACGAGACAGCAGTGAGGCCGACATGAAGCGAGTCGAGAGCGGTGTCTCTATCCATGTCTTCGGTCGCATAGAAGGCACGTTTGCCCATCGCCAGAGCGACAGGTGGTTTGGACAAGAGCACATCGACGATGCGGTCAACTGCTTGATCCAACTCAGCGCGCGGCACCGAGGTTGTAGCGATGCCGAGTTCGACGGCCTTCGATCCCGTGATGATCTCACCGGTCATCATCATGTTGAGAAGGGCCTTTCGAGGCACCAGTGGAAAGAGCACTGCAGAGATCATCATCGGCCACAAGCCGAGGCCTATCTCGGGCGTACCAAGTTTCGCATCGTCCACCACGATGGTGATATCACAGGCCGCCGCCACGCCAAACCCTCCCCCGAGAGCTGCACCGTTGACCCTTCCTACGATGGGCTTCGGAAGCGTGGACATCGTCCGGAACAGATCTGCGAGTCCGCCACGGGCCTTGTGTCCTGGCAGGGGCGAGTCCACGAAACCGCCAGCCAGATCGCCGCCAGCGGAGAAGGCCTCTTCTCCGGCACCGGTGACAACAACAACACCGACCTCTTCCTCCTCACCAGCCCGTTCGATGGCATGAAGAAGATCCCCCATAGTTTGGTTCGACAACGGGTTGCGCCGAGCAGGGTCGTCGATGGTGATCCATGCAACGCGCTCCTTGCGTTCGTAGGTGATCATGAGGCTCCTGTGGGCGGTGTCGCGAAAACACTACCCATATTCCGCATCCGATGAACTCGTGGAACACATCGTGCTCGCTACAGTGAGGCTATGCAGTGGATGATGCTCGTTCTCGTCATCGCGATCGTGCTCGGAGCCATGCGCGGAGGAAAACTTCGCAATCTCACGGAGATCCGGGTCAAGTTGTGGTGGCTGCTTCCGCTCGGGTTCCTCATCCTCGCGTCGTCGAACTACGTGCCAGTCGAACGTCACAGTCTTGCGGTCGGCTTGATCCTGGGCTCGTATCTACCGCTTCTTTTGTTCGTTTGGCTGAACCGCGATTCGAGCGGCATCTGGATCGCAGGGATCGGGATACTGATGAACTTCACGGTCATCGTCATCAACGGAGGCATGCCGGTGCTCGCTGAGGCCGCATCGGTGGCTGGTGGTGGAGATGGCGAACTCGTCCTCGGCGCCAAACATGTTGTCATGACAGCGGAGACCCGGCTTCCGTTCATCGCCGATGTGATCCCTCTTCCCGGTGCGGTGTTGTCACTCGGAGATGTATTCCTCGCCATCGGTATCGGCGTCTTTCTTGAGGATCAGATGCGTCAACCGTTGTCCTTGTTCGCACACCGGGTGACGGGGATTCCCGGCTCCGCGGCCGAACAAGACCGATAGGCAGTTCACCGTTTTCAGTCGGTCTGTGAACTGTCCACTGGAAACTGAGAACTTCCTAGTAGGGAATCTCGCCTCGAAAGACCAGCACCCTGCGGAGCGAGGCAGCTACTGCCGGGTCGAACTCGTAGGCGGATCCTTGATGGATCTTCTCGAGTGCCTCAACCGGCGACAGACCCATTTCGATGTTGCCTTCATCGTATGCGCTCGACACCTTGATGATCTTGGATGACATCGGTACGTCAGGATCGATCTCGATGCCAGGCGACCGGTAGGGGCGATGCTGCTGTTCGACGAGCTCGCTAACGCGTTCGAGGTATGGGGCCTCGGCGATGATCTGTGCACCCCACCGCGCAATGTCCTCATCGGTGAAACCTGCCTTGAGGATCGCCGGTTCGTTGAGCGTGATCCGTCCAACGTCGTGCATGAGGGCAGCGTATTCGAGTTCCGTGACATCCTTCGGATGGAGGCCAAGCTCCTGGGCAACGGCAACGGCCAGATCCGACGTGCGTGTTGCGTGACCCCTTGGCGCAAGACCAGCAACCTCTGGGATCTGAGCCAGCGCACGGATCGTCTGACCGTATGTCACCCTGGTCGAGTGATAGCGCTCGAACGCCAGGTGACCGAAGGCGTACGGCAGGATGGCCACTGCCAGAGACCACAGACCCATAACCGGCCAGGTGAGTCCGAACAGTGTTCCGGCGGCGAACATCGAAAGGACGACAGCCCAGTCCTCCAACGCGAGAAGCCACAGGTATCGCCCTGCGAGATCCGTACGTTCGAGTCCGATGAAAGCCTCGACGAGAGCCCGCACGATGAACCAGGCCAAACCGGCAACCGATATCGCTCCCACCGCAACCCAGCTCAGGTCGACATCGAAGTGGGTGACGATCGCGTCGTAGCCGA
>JAMBLJ010000167.1 GCA_023336815.1 Actinomycetes bacterium | reverse complement strand
TAGTACGTACGGCGATGACCCGCGCTGGTCGTACTACGTGATACGTATTACGTACTACATGTTCTTCCACGTACTCCATGTTGTTCCACGTAATACATCGTCCTCCACGTAGTACTACTTTTTCTTCCACATACACTCACGGCCATGTCCACGAAACACACGCTGACGAGGTTCATCGTCGGGGCAGCCGCCGTTCTCGCCTTCGCAGCGCAGTCGTCCTTGGCGTCTGCAAACGATGTCGTGCTTGATGAGGTCGCCACCGGGTTCTCCGCACCGGTGTACGTTGATGCGCCAGCTGGCGACCCCAGACTCTTCGTCGTGGAACAGGGTGGTTTGATACGGATCGTCGAGGACGGTGTTACTCGCAGTCAGCCGTTTCTCGACATCCGGAACCTGGTCCGATGGGACGGCGAGCAAGGCCTGTTGGGACTGGCATTCGACCCCGACTTCGCCACCAACGGTAGGTTCTACGTTCACTACTCCGACTCGTCAGGCGACACTGTTGTAGCTGAATACCGGGCAGGTACCGATCCGGACCGCGCAGACACCGCAACACGACGGATCCTGCTGACGGTCGGCCAGCCGGCCAGCAACCACAACGGTGGTTCGATCGCCTTCGGACCGGATGGGTACCTCTACATCGCTCTCGGTGATGGTGGCGGCGGCAACGACACGTATGGCAATGGACAGAACACATCGACGCTTCTCGGTTCGATCGTGAGGATCGATGCGGACACAGCAGCTGCTGCACCAGGCAACCCGTTCGGAAAGATCTGGGCATATGGACTTCGCAATCCGTGGCGCATGTCATTCGATTCCTCAACGGGCGACCTCTACATCGGTGACGTTGGCCAGGTGACACGCGAGGAGATCGACGTCGTCAACAAGCCTGGTGTCAACCTCGGCTGGCCGATTCTCGAAGGCAACGTCTGCAGACCGCCTGCCTCGGGCTGCACGACGCCACCTGGATATCAGGCACCGATCCACGATTACAGCAAGGATCCAGGACCGCGGTCCGTCACGGGTGGGTACGTGTACCGCGGAAGTGACCTTCCCGATCTTGTCGGCACGTACTTCTACGCCGATATCTACGACGGGAGAATCCGGTCCTTCCGCAATACCGGAGGTTCGGCGACCAATCATCGGGATTGGACGGACGAGTTCGGAACGGTGCCGCTGATCGTGAGTTTCGGCACCGATGGCGCAAATGAGCTGTATGTCGTCAGTCTGGCAGGTTCGATCTATCGACTTGCACCCGGTGCACTTCGGATCTCGGGTCAGGATCGGTACGCGACTGCGGCTGCGGTGTCCGAACACGCATTCGCCTCAGCGAACGTTGCCTATGTCGTGACGGGTGAGAACTGGCCGGATGCGCTCGTGGCCGGTAGTCGGGGGGACGGACCCGTGCTGCTCACACGTCCGGGCTCGCTCCCCTCCGTCATACGCGATGAACTGTCACGGCTCGGACCACTCGATGACGTATTCGTTGTCGGCGGACCTGCAGCTGTCAACAGCACCGTGCTTCAGCAGCTGGCGCCGTACGCAACCCGGGTAACGAGGATCTTCGGAGCGAACCGCTATTCCACGTCAGCAGCCTTCACCGAACGGTTCCATGGATCTGTTGCACAGGTTGTGTACGTGGCAACAGGTGAGAACCATCCCGATGCGCTGATCACCGCCGCTGCCGCAGGGCATGAAGGTGCTCCGCTCCTGCTGACCAGAGCTGGCACGCTTCCGCTCGATACGGTCAAGGAACTCCAGAGACTCACCCCCGATGAGGTGATCGTTGTTGGCGGCGAATCTGCCATCTCGCCCTTCGTGATCGACAGGATCGCTCAGTACACACCGCTCGTCACGCGGGTTTCGGGGAGTGATCGATACGCAACGTCAGCAGCGGTATCCCGCATGACCTACGGCACGGGCGGCAAGGTCTATACGGCGACAGGCCTCGAGTTCCCTGATGCACTGGTCGGGGCTGCCGCGGCAGTGTCCTCTGGCAGCTCGCTTCTTCTGGTAACCGACACGTCCGTTCCTGCTCCTACGGCAGGGGAACTCAACAGGATCGGTCCAAACGAGATCATCCTCCTCGGCGGTGTGGTCGCAGTTGATCGACAGACCCAGGCTGACCTCGGTGGATACATCAAGTAGGGCAAGCCAGCACAGTTACCACAGAACGTAGTCGCAATTGTGTACTAGGTCGAACGACCCAAATGGCCGATTTCGCCAGTGATTAGCGTGTCTTTATCCCGCCGTTAGCCAAGGGTTTCGTACTGTCTCAACAAGGCTTAGGCAGGGAATCGGGGGACATCGATTCCGCAGACGATGAAGGAGACCATCACATGCGACATCGCAAACGACTACTCGGTGTAGTAGCCGGTGTGGTTTTGGTAGGGGCGTTGCCAAGCATCGCCGCGGCAAATACCACAGAAGCTATTGCACAAACCGGGGGAATGACGCTCACCTTGCCAGGGGTGCCCGCCGCTCTCGGTGTCACGCTGGATGAATTTGGCAAGATCGACACGGTGACGTTCGATTCGAGCGATTCGAGTTTCACCCAGGGCGAGACATCCGACCACAAGGTGACATTCGAACGCGGAAGCGCTGACGGAAGCACGACAGTGAAGATCAAGGCCAAGGGCGAAAAACTCAGTGCCAAGGTCAAGACATCGAACCTCGGCGATCTCGTCGGCACGCACATCTGGACCGGAGACATCTTCGGAACAGGCGAAACCACAACGGTGACCTTCGACGTTGCTGAGGTTTCGGCAGACGGCGCGACGTATCTCGAGATCGTTGGCCCACCGGTCGTCACCACGACCCTCGACCACACGATCAAGGGACCGACAACCGAGTCCGATGACCACGACAGCGACGACGACGAGTACGAGTACGAGTCCAAGGCGAAGATTGAATTCCGTATGGACGGCTTCAAGAAGACGCTCAAGATCGAGGTCGAGACTGAGTACGAAGACGACGACGACCACGAAGGCGTCGAAGCGAAGCTGAAGATCGAGCTCAAGGGCAAGGATGTCCAGAAGCTTGAAGGTGTCGAGGCCATTGGCTCGCACACCTGGACCGGTCTCCTCTGTGACAACACCACGGCAACAGTCCAGTACACGGTCGATGCCGCAGGCAACGTCACCGTGGACGGTGTGACCGTGGCTGATGGCGCAACCTATGACGTCGACACGGACGATGACGGATTCAAGATCCGCTTCTCCGACACGACAGGTGAAGATGGTGCGTACGTCAAGGTCGAGGTTGAGGACGAGCACGGAAGCCTCGAGCTGAAGGTCAAGTCCAAGACGACGACGTCATGTGATGATGATGATGATGATGACGACGGCGATCATGATGACGACGACGATGACGACGACAAGAAGCACGACGACGACGATGACGACGACGACGACAAGAAGAGCGACGACGATGACAATGACGACGACTGACCAGGCGTCGACACGAGAACGGCTCTCCATGTGGAGAGCCGTTCTCGGCGTCATCGGTGTTGCGACGGTGCTTGCGGTGAGCGGATGCACAACCAGCGGCTCGACGGACACAACAGATGCACCATCGACCAGCCTGACGACAGCAACCGAACAGTCGACAGCCACCACGGTGGCCAGTACAACGAACACCACACCGATCGATGCCCGGTCGGTGCTCGATGCAGCGCTCGAGCGCTACACAGAGGGGTACCAGTTCGAGTCGCTCGTAACGATCCGCGAAGAGGAAGCGGCAGCGGTGACAGGTATCGTCATCGATGCCACCGCCCAGATGGATGTCGTTTCGGGAGATGGAACCGCATCGTATCTGACCACACCAGAAGGATCGTGGGTCAGAATCGAGGGAGGCGATTGGCAGGAAGTCGAGTCCGATGGACCATTCGACGCACCGCTTGGTGCACTTGCATCACCAACCTCTCTCACGGTGATCGGATCTGGGGCCGACGGACTCGCCATTGTCGGTATCTATGACGAATCGGCGTTCACGACCGAAGAACCTGTTGAGTTGAAGATGATTTTCAAGGATGGCCTGTTGATCAACGCTTCGTACACAACAGGCGAAGCAACCGTGACGACTTCCTTCGGGGCACTCGACGGCGCCACGATCGAGGACCCGACCACACCATCCGCCTGAATCCTCCCGGCTGGATCCCCTGCCATTGCCTGGGGACTCAGCCGGGACCCTTCCTCAATCCTCATCTATGTCACAGCGGGACGCCAGAATGGGAAGCGTGACAGACACAGGGACTCTCGCTGGACAACCTTCCTCCATCGCTCTTGGCGGTGCAGACATCGGACAGTGCCTCACCCGCATACACCATGATCGCTTCACGAGCGGTATCGCCATTACCGACGAAGTCCGGGTACGGGATGCCGAGCGAGGACACGAACACGAGGCGCGGGTGCTCGCAGCGATCGCGACTGCGTATCCAGGGGCGGTGCGAATCGATGGGTCCGGTCTGGAAGCCATCGACGAAACGCTCGATGTAATGCACAAGGGAGCCATTGTCATCACCGGAGGGCGTCTCGTATCGCGCGACGGAGCATCCGTGGGCGCACCCGACATCCTTCTCCGCGTTCGGGATGGATACACACCGGTCGAGATCAAGAACCACAAGGTCACCGGATCCGGTGGTATCCCCGCAACACGCAGCGTCGCGACATCGCTCGATCCGAATGCTGAAGAACCCGCCAAGTTCAGGGGGAGCCGGAAGCGCGATCTGTTCCAGGTGGCGCACTACCGCTATCTCCTGAGCGAAATCGGCTACGCAGCGTCTGAGGCGATTGTGGGAGTAATCGGGTCCGAAACGCCGTATCAGTGTTTGTGGATCGACCTCGACGCAGGTGAACCGTCACTTTGGGACGACTACACATCGCTTCGGGTCGCGGCAGAACATGCGATCCGGTACGGCGACACGCACCAGGCATCGCCGCTCGTAGATCCATGGTGGCGGGGCGAGTGCAAACGGTGCAGCTGGAACGATCGCTGCGCTGCACAACTGTCAGCTGTCGACGACGTAACGCTCCTGACACAGCTCAGCGATACCGCACGTACCGAACTCCGTTCCGCTGGCATCACACGGATCGGTCAGGTGGCAAAACTCACCCCGGACGACGTTCGTGTGCCTGACCCGTCGGTTGTGTATCAGGCCCGTGCCAGGACAGCCGGTCAGTTACTCCGGTTTGATGTCGATGCAACACCGATGGATGTCCCTGGTGCACCGGTCGAGATCGATTTCGATATCGAGACGTATGGCGGGGAAATCTACCTTGCCGGATTCCTCATCACACGCAACGGTGTGTCGACGTACGAGCCGATAGCCGACTGGACAGGGACCGCTCGCGGGGAGCGAGACCTTGTCGCTGAGATGTTCGAGAAGCTCGCATCGTGGACGAGACCGGACGAGATCGTCCAGCACTGGACGGACTACGAACAGCGCACCCTTGCAGAGGCGGGACGACGACACGACCTGACCATTCCCGGATACCCCTCGGTTGACTCGTGGTTCGACAGCAACGCTGTCGACCTGTGCGACTGGACACGCAAGAACCTCGCATCACCAAACGGTTACAGCCTCAAGGTTGTTGCGCCACTCTGCGGGTTCTCCTGGCGTGACGATGATCCTGGCGGGCGCCAATCTGAGGTCTGGTTCGAACGATTCCTCGCAGGCGAGGATGAGATGAAGGAACGACTCCTGCGTTACAACGAGGACGACGTCATCGCTCAGCTCGCGATTCGGACATGGCTGAGCGGCGAGGACTCGGGATCGGGTCCCGGTTCCGGAATCCCATCCGTGCTGGACTGGCCTGCCAACACTGCACGGGTTCCATCCAACTAGACCATCTGGAGCAACAACACGGGTTCGCGACATGCCGGGAACGAGGCTCGTCTCTCGCCAGGGCTCAGCCCCCGACGCAACTCAGCAGCTCAGGTATCGTTGGTTCTGGCTCGAAGTTGGTCAACCGGCAACAGGCGGTGGAACGGAAAGGAGCTATGCGAAACCATCCATTGGTCGCCGCGATATTGTCCGCTCTGATACCGGGGGCGGGTCAGGTCTACGCGCGCAAGCCGCTGCGAGGTTTCCTCTTCTTCCTGCCATCGATTGGCGTCATCGCCGCCACGGTAATTTTCACATCGCGGGGCGCAACGGAGATGGCAGGGTCCCTGCTCCAGCCGTCGTTCCTTACCTGGCTGCTCTTCGTCAATCTTGTGATCGTGATCTGGCGCATCGCAGCCGTCACCGACGCGTATGTCGTGACGGAAACGACGATCGATCGATCCTGGATGTCCGTCACACTGATGCTCCTACTCATCGCTGTGGCCGTGCCACACATCATCGGATGGTCCTACGGGCAACAAGCGATCAACACGCTCGAGACCGTGTTCGTCGCAGCACCCGTCGAGGAAATACCGGTCTCGTTCGATCGGGAGATCCCCTCGAATGTCGACACCATCCCCGACCCCACCATCTTCTTCGACGTTGGCGACCATGACGGTCAGTCGACCAGGAACTACGTGTTCCGCAAAGGGATCGGCGATCCCGGAGCGCTCGAGGTCTGGGCGGACGTCATCGCTCCCGCAACACCCGTTGCGCCGTTCCTTCCGTTCACCGAACGTGTCAATCCTGAACGCTTGACCATGCTCGTCGTCGGCGGGGACGCCGGGCCCGGCAGAGACGGTCTTCGGACGGATTCGATGAATGTGGTGACCGTCGACCTCAAGACCGGGCAAGTGGCCATTTTCGGCTTCCCACGAAACCTGAAACTCGTTCCGCTCCCCAGCGGGTTCCGCAACGCGTTCGTTCGTTACGAGGAGCGTGTCATCGAGAAGGATCTGACCGATCTCGACGAGGACGGGTACCCGGATATCTGGGTCGACACCGATGAAGACGGCATTCCAGAGGAGCCACCGTTCGAGTCCTGTCATTGTTTCCCCGACATGCTCAACAAGGTCCATCGAGAGACCGAGGACTGGACAAAGACATACCCCAACGAGGTCGACCCTGGACTCGCGGCCCTACGCGACATCCTGTCGAACATGATCGATCTGCCGATCGACTACTACGTGATGGTCGACATGGCCGGATTCGTACGAACGATCGATGCTCTCGGAGGGGTGGATGTGACGGTCAAGGAGCCGTATCACGTGATGGTGTCCTCACCTGAAGAGGGCGAACCGAAGGCGAAGATCAACGTCGAGCCAGGACCGAACCACCTGACAGGCCTTGAAGCGCTTGCCTACGCACGCTGGCGCATAGGGTCCTCGGACTACGACCGTATGGGACGACAGCGATGTGTGATCAAGGCTGCCGTCACCCAGGCAGACACCGTGACACTGATCAAGGCGTTCCCATCACTTCTCGAGATGATGGAGCAATACGTCACAACAGACATCCCACTCACCTTCTTGCCAGATCTCGTCAGCATCGCCGGTGACATCAACTACAACGACATCGCAACCGTTGGGTTCGTCCCACCGAGGTACAACTCGGGGAGGACACCAGGCAAGTACCCCATCCCCAACGTCAGCAAGATCCGCAACAAGGTTCGCCAGGTACTCGAGGAAGGCACAGCCGCCCAGAGTCGCACAGGCATTTCCGAGTGCGACCTCGTCGAGGACTGAGACTCCTGATCTCAGACGACGACGAGTTGTGCGCTATTCACCACACGACACAACGCTGAGCTCATCGAACTCCGACGGCGGTAGCTGATAGTCGAGCTCGAACGGTTGGAACTCGGGTGTTCCCGCATCGTCGAGAGCGGCCTGGCTTGTCTGACCTGCCCACCCGGATCCGTCGTTGAACTCGAGCGAACCGTAGAGCGTGCCACCAGGCTCGCCAACAGGAATCTCGGTGACGTAATACAACAAGCCACCACATGCCTGGACCCCTCTGTCACTTGGAGCGGGTGAGGCACCTGAGCACACATCATCCATCGTTCCGTTGTACGGAGCGTTCGTGACAAAGTTGAAACCGTTTCCGTCGTTGAGCGAATTCCCAGCACAGATCGGGTCGTTCGTGAACGCATCCCACCCGCGGTACAACACGACGTAGTAGCCGTTCCACTGATACCAGTTCGCCTCAACTGATCCAGGGGGGAAGAGCGCTGCACCCTCATCGTTGTAGGCATCGAGGACCGCCATGACGGCCGTTGGCGGGACGTCGACCACAGGGACCTGTGGCTCCGTTGTCGTCGGTGCCACGGTAGTCGTTGGCGCTGCC
Organism: Actinomycetes bacterium; assembly: GCA_023336815.1. Lineage (GTDB taxonomy): Bacteria > Actinomycetota > Acidimicrobiia > Spongiisociales > UBA5794 > JAMBLL01. Next base: position 1,411 of record JAMBLJ010000167.1, on the reverse strand, counting down.
GTCGTGGTTGGCGCTGCCGTGGTCGTTGACGCTGCCGTTGTTGTGGTCGATATGGCAGTTGTTGATGGTGCGAGCGTCGTGGTCGCTTGTGCGTCGTCATCGCCTTCGCCACCGCTCAGCACGATGATGAGCACCACAACGATCGCTGCAGCCGCAACGGCAACCCAAACCCAGGGATTCTTGGCCAAGCTGGTCCCGCCACTGTTGTTCGTTGTCATGCTTCCTCCCGATTCCATCGCTCGATAGTGACCACGAGCAACCCTAGTCACGAGGCTCCCAACGGCTGGTGATATCTGGGAGGTCCTCCAGGCCACCAACGCTGCCGCTTGCGATCACCACGTCTGCATACATGGTCGGGTCTATGCTCGGCGCATGATCTGGATCCTCATCGCTGCCCTTGTTGTGGCCCTCGTCGTGTTCTACGTCGCCACCTACAACGGGCTCATCAAGAAGCGAAACCGGGTCGACAACGCTTGGGGTCAGGTCGAAGTACAGCTGCAGCGTCGATACGACCTGATCCCGAATCTCGTGGAGACCGTCAAAGGGTACGCATCACACGAGAAGTCGACGTTCGAAGACGTAACGAAAGCTCGTACGGCAAGCGCTGCTGCCTCAACTCCAGGCGAGCAGGCAGCAGCCGACAACTTCCTGACTTCGGCGTTACGACAACTGTTCGCCGTTGCTGAGGCATACCCAGAATTGCGAGCATCGGAGAACTTCGCATCGCTCCAGGCAGATCTTTCGGACACCGAGAACAAGATCGCCGTCTCGCGTCAGATCTACAACGACACCGTTCTCACGTACAACAACACGGTCCAGCAGATTCCGACGAACATCGTCGCAAACGTGGCAGGCTTCGACGCACGCGAACTGTACGACGCTCCCGATGCAGCAGACACGGCGCCTGAAGTCAGCTTCTGACATGACCAGGCATGCCGCGCGAATCCTTGCGGCAATCGCCATTGCGGCAGGCATCTTGTTGCCTGCAACCGCGGCTCTCGCCAAATCGTTCTGGATCTCCGCTGCCGACGTGACGATCGTCGTGAACGATGACGGATCTCTTGCGGTGACAGAGAAGGTCACGTTCGACTTCTCAGGCAGCTTCACGGGTGCCTACCGCGATATCCCGTTGCGTCAGGGCGAGACGATCCACGACGTTGTCGTATCGGATGCATCGGGCAGCTACGAGCAAGGCGGCTGCACACAGCTCGGGTGTTTTTCCCCCGCTGGAACCTACGGTGTGGTTGAGTTCCCGACGTTCGTCCGCATCGTCTGGCATCACGCCTCGACGGATCGGCTCGCGACCTTCGACGTGGCGTACACGATGAATGGTGTCGCTATCGCGTACGACGACGTCGTCGACGTGAACGTCCAGGTTTGGGGCGATCAGTGGGCGGTAGGTGTCGACACG
>JAMBLJ010000166.1 GCA_023336815.1 Actinomycetes bacterium | reverse complement strand
CGATCCCGCCTGAGATGAGTGTCTTCATGAGCGTTCCTCTTTCTGGAGTCAGTCGATCACTGAGACGGATTCTGCAATGATCTCAACGGCTGTGTCGATCTCTTGCTCGGTCACGGTCAGAGGCGGAGCTATCCGCAGGACGTTTCCGTAGAGACCGCCCTTACCGATCAGCAGCCCACGCTTCTTGCATTCCTCTGACAGTTGGCTTGCTCTGGCGCCGTCAGGGTCCATCGATCCGGGTTTCACCGTCTCGATCGCAAGCATCAGTCCCTTTCCGCGGAACTCGAGGATCCATGGTGTTTCCTCGGTCACGGGAAGAAGTGCTTCGTAGAACCGTGATCCCTGCTTGAGAGCGTTGCCCTGAAGATCGTGCTCGACAAGGTACTTGAGGTTCGCAAGCGCCCCCGCGGAGGCAAGCGGATTGCCGCCGAACGTCGAGATCGAGTTCGCACCGATGCAGTTCATGATCTCGGCGCTTGCAACGACGCCACCAAGGGACAACCCGTTTCCGATGCCCTTGGCAAAGGTCATGATGTCGGGCGTGATGCCGTGGGCTTGATATCCCCACATGTTCTCACCCGTGCGACCCCATCCTGTTTGCACCTCGTCCGAGACGAACAGGATGCCGTACTCATCGAGTACGTCCTTGAACGCCTTGAAGAACCCGTCTGGCGGCGTAGCGAACCCGCCAACACCCTGGATTGGTTCTGCGATCATGGCAGCGACGTCGCCAGAGGTCATCATGTCGATGACCTGATGAAGATCGTCAACTGCTGCATCGATGAACGCCTCATCGGAGAGGTCCTTGTAGGGGCTCCGCACCTTGTAGGGGCCCTGGACGTAGTGCACGTTGAGACCCGAGTATCCGGTCGGAGACCACGATCTGTGGCTCGTGAGGGCGATCGCGGTGAAGCTTCTGCCGTGATAGCTGTTGCGAAGTGCCAGCACCTGGTTCGACTTGCGATACGAGGTTGCGAGCAGCATTGCTGCGTCGTTGGCTTCCGAACCCGAGGGCGTGAAGAACACCCGCGCATCGGGGATTCCCGACATCTCTGCAACCATCTCCGCCAGTTCGATCATTGGCTGGTTGAGATACAAAGTTGAGGTATGGAGCACCTTTGCGGCCTGCTCGGTGATCGCTGCGGTGACCTCGGGCAGCGAGTACGCCGTCATCGTGGTGAGGATGCCACCGAAGAAGTCGAGGTACTCGTTCCCCTCGAGGTCCCAGACAGTTCGACCTTCTCCTCGATCGATACCTATGGGTTCGTCGTAGTACAGCGCCAGCCACGAAGGCATGACAGCTCTGGTTCGATCGGTCAGTTCAGCGTGAATTCCCACGTTCGTTCACCCTTCCGTGAGGGGCCCGTAGGCCTCAGGACGTCTGTCTCTGTAGAAAGCCCACTGGTTGCGAACTTCTTCGACCAGATCCAGATCGAGATCACGAACCACCAGTTCGGGTCCGGTATCGGTCGCAACCTCACCCACGTACTGACCCCTCGGATCTGCGAAATACGATGTCCCATAGAAATCATCGTCGCCGAGATCCTCGATGCCGACCCTGTTGATCGCACCAACGAAGTACATGTTCGCAACGGCGGATGCGGGTTGCTCGATCTGCCAGAGGTATCGGCTCAAGCCGCGGCTGGTCGCCGAAGGGTTGAACACGATTTCTGCACCGTTGAGCCCCAGCGCTCGCCACCCTTCAGGGAAGTGACGGTCGTAGCAGATGTACACGCCGACCTTGCCAACAGCGGTATCGAATACGGGGAATCCCTGGTTGCCTGGACGGAAGTAGAACTTCTCCCAGAATCCACTGACATGCGGGATGTGATGCTTGCGATACTTGCCGAGATAGGTGCCGTCGGAGTCGATGACGGCTGCTGTGTTGTACAGGAAACCGGCCATCTCGCGCTCATACATGGGTAGGACCATCACCATGTTGAGTTCCTTGGCCAATGCCTGGAATCGTTTCGTGGTTGGGCCGTCCGGGATCTCCTCGGCGTACCCGTAGTACTCGATGTCCTGCACCTGGCAGAAATACGGACCGTAGAAGAGCTCCTGGAAACAGATGACCTGGGCCCCATCGGCGGCGGCCTCGCGGGCGTACTGCTCGTGGAGATCGATCATCGACTCTTTGTCGCCGGTCCACTCGGTCTGGAGGATCGCAGCTCGGATAACTCTGCTCATTCGAAGACTCCTTCGCATCTTGGCCGCTCGTGCGAGCCATGCTTCGATTGCCTACACACACTAGGCTATTCGTGAACGACTTGCACAAAGTGCGGTTAGTACCAGACAAACTACCATCGACACGAATGACGATGACCATCAACACCATCACGAGAGCGATATCGGACCCGTCGGCAGACGGGATCGCCCGTGGAATCGGCGCCCTCGTCACGGACGAGTCGCTTCCGGCGGGAACACGCCTGCCAACCGTTCGCGAACTCGCCGATGCCCTTGATGTTTCACCAACAACGGTCGGAGATGCGTGGCAGATCCTGCGACGCCATCGCATCATCGATACCGAGGGGCGTCGTGGATCATTCGTCAGGGAGATATCCATGGGACCGAGTGTGCGGTACTGGCAGGTGCCCGCAACCGGTGGCGCCATAGAGATCGATCTTGGAAGTGGTGTTCCCGATGCCCGGCTATTACCCAACCCGCTGAAGTCTCTGCAATCCCTCGCTGGAACGCCCGCAGTTGCCTCGTATCTCGAAGCACCCGTCCTTCCGGAACTCGAGGACATCCTGACCAGGCGGTGGCCATTCGAACCGGAGCGCCTCACGGTCCTCAATGGAGCGATGGATGCACTTGACCGACTGATCCAGGCGACCGTTAATATCGGTGACAAAGTGGGCATCTCGGATCCAGGCTTCCCCCCGCTCTTCGACATGCTGGATCTTGCAGGCGCAGAGTCCATCCCCCTTCCACTCGATGCGGAGGGTCTCGAACCAAACGCCGTCGAGGGTGGGGTCGCGTCCGGCATGTCTGTACTCATCGTGCAACCACGCGCACACAACCCCACCGGGATCTCGATGACCGCGTCTCGACGCGACGAACTCGCAGCGATCCTCGCAAAGGCGCCCATCACGATCCTCGAAGACGACCACTCGGGTCTGGTCTCGAACGCCGAGCTGTTCAGCCTCGGCGAGGTGATCCCATCCCAGGTCGTCCACGTCCACAGCTTCTCGAAGTCCCACGGTCCCGACTTTCGCATCGCCGCCGTCGGAGGTGCAGCCGAGCCGATCAGCGCCGTCGAGCGACGCAGAATGCTCGGTCCCTCGTGGACGAGTCGACTCCTTCAGGAGATCCTGGCAACGATGCTCAGATCGAAACCGATAGAAGCATCGGTCGAACAAGCAGCCCGCACGTATGCCAGACGACGCGCCGATCTTGTCGGTGAACTCGCCACGCACGGCATAGAAGTCGCTGGCGAACATGGATTGAACATCTGGATCCCTGTCAGCGATGAGGCAACTGCGGTGCCGATGCTCTCCGCCCACGGTATCGGCGTCGCGCGGGGACGGCCTTTCCGACTGATACCAGCCGACACACATTTCATCAGGGTCACGACAAGTGCCCTCGACTCGAACATACAAGAGATAGCGATCCGACTCGCTGAAGCTGCCGAAGGCGGCCTTGGTGTACCGGAACAGAACGGAGGACAGAGATGAACATCGGAGTGATCAAGGAGATCAAACCAGACGAGCGTCGCGTTGCGATGCTCCCTGGAGCTGTAGCGGATGCCGTGCACCGAGGGAACACAGTCATCGTCCAGATCGGCGCAGGCGCTGGCGCAGGCGCTCCCGACGAAGCGTTCGCCGCGGCAGGAGCCACGATGGTTTCCACCGCGCAGGATGTGTTCGACCAGGCACAACTCATCGTGCATGTCAAGGAACCACAAGCATCCGAGATCGCCATGCTCACACCAGACCACGTCTTGTTCACCTACCTGCATCTTGCCGCGTATCCGAAGGTTGCCGAGGGGCTGCTCGCTTCCGGTGCCACATGTATCGCGTACGAGACTGTCGAAACCGGCGGGACACTCCCCCTGCTCGCACCGATGAGCCATATCGCTGGAAGGCTCTCATCGCAGGTCGGTGCGTTCTACCTCATGGCTCCGAACGGTGGCATGGGGATCCTTCTTGGCGGTCATGCCGGGGTACCTGCTGGCCAGGTTGTTGTGATCGGCGCCGGTGCGGCAGGGCTCAACGCCGTGGACGTTGCCGTTGGCCTCGGTGCCCAGGTCACCGTGCTCGACGTGAACCTCGAGGCTCTCGAACGTGTCCAGCATCGATGGGGTTCGCGAGTTGTCACCGACTACTCGACAAGAGGATCTGTGCAGGAGTGGACATCGAAGGCGGACCTTGTCGTTGGAGCGGTACTTGTCGCGGGAGACAAGTCGCCGATCGTTGTTGATCGGGGAATGCTTGCAACGATGAAGGCGGGAGCCGTAATGGTTGATATCTCGATCGATCAGGGTGGTTGTTTCGAGACAAGCAGAGAAACAACACATCAGGATCCGATATACGAGGTGGACGGCATCGTTCACTACGCCGTTGGGAACATCCCTGGTTCGGTACCGCATACGTCGTCCCGTGCGCTCTCGAATGCAACACTCCCCTACGTTCACGCACTGAGCCAGGGCATGGCAGGAGCTGTTGGGATTCGGCCCGAACTCATCGGCGGGATCAACGTGGCAGCCGGACAACTCACGAACGCCGCGGTCGCCCACGGTCTCAACACCAAAGCCGCAGATCCGCTCGTGGTACTGGGAATCTAAGACAGACAGCAGAATACAGACAGCAGACAGCAGACAGCAGACAGCAGAATACAGATCTGACCTCTGTCGTCTGTCATCTGCTGTCTGCTGTCTTGTTCAATGGTCCTTTCGACCTATCTAGACCGGTCGCGGCACTGCCGATAGTCACTGGGAGGGAACGAGCGGTTCGCTGCGGACTCCTCCGCTGATGGGTTAGAGCGCCACCACGCCTCACCTCACGGAGACCACAGCAGAGACCCTCGTCGACAACGAGGTGGAGATCAATATGCGAGTACCAGAAGGACACGGTGGGAGTGCTGCCTACCAATCGACGCGACTGGGAGTGCGAACTGTCATCGTGATCATCCTCGCGTTCGCCATGACGATCGCGACAGTCGTGGTGCCAGCGCGAGCAGGAGAAACTGCTGGCGGCGATCTTGAAGGCGTGCGGGCAACGGTTCTCGAAACGTACAACGGGAAGATCAACTCTTTGAGCGAAAAGAGGGCATCGACTGACAATTCAGCCAAGATCGAGGTCTACAGCGGGGGCATCAATCAACTCACGAACCTCCGTGATCAGAGAGTGATGTCTGAAACGAACATCGATGAGCTGTGGGCGCTCAAGAGCACCGCACACGGAATCTACGAGTCGACGGTTGCGGCTGCTGCCAACGCTGGCATGACGGATGCCGAGATACTTGCCAAGGCGAAGAACAGGGCCTTGAGCACGATCGATTACAAGATCGGACTTCTGCGTGATTGGATAGCCGGGTGCGAAGATCCGGACGCACGTGCGATCGTCGATGCAGGTATCGCCAAGATCAACGCACTGCGCGGTGAACTCGACGGCGTAACGAATCCCGATGTCGCGTGGGCCATCAAGGAGCGAGCGGTCGATATCTATCACGCAACGAAATCTGCGGCCGAGGCAGCCAAGGGTGACGATGTCGAGAAGAAGGACAAGGAGCCAACGGAGGCCGAGAAGGCGGCAGAAGCCATCGCCAAGACTCGAAGGTCGACGCTGATCATGATCGAGAGAAAGACTGCCATCCTGACCGCAGCAGCCAACGCGGCACGAGTCCCTGCCGTCATAGCCGTGTTCACTGCCGCAGCAGACGATGTGGGTGACCTCGAGGCTCCTGCCAAAGCTGCGAAGACGATCAAGGCGCTCAAGGAGATCCAGGACAAGGTCGGGTCGATCTATACGGCTGCCAAGGAATCCGCAGCGGAGATCGTCGGACACGCCGACGAGGAAAATGACGACGCTACCGACGCCATTGCCAATCATCTCACCAAGGCCGTGAACTACGTGAACTCGGTGACAGATCGTGCCGAGTGGTCGGCTAACAAGAGTCCTGATACCTGGGCTGCACTCGTTGCTGCCCAGGCCAAGGTCGTCAAGTCCGCCGATGCCGTGCGGGACGTCATGGAATCAGGGAAACGCCTCGATGAACGTTGGCAGGATCTCAATGATGCTCTGAGCGGCTTCAGACGAGCACTCATCGCCCACTACATCGCAATCGATTCCGGTCCAACCTTTGTAGGCGGCTTCCACGTAGCTGGCTGACCGTCCCGTTCTGTCCGTCGCGCACGGGACCATCGATACGGGGAGTTCCGGCACCCGGTCTCGCTACCGGCCGCTAGGTTCTAGCCGATGGATACCCGCAGATCACGACTCGCAGCGTATGCGATATCGATCGACGATGGCCGGATCTTGCTCGCTCGGATCGCGTCTGGTTACCCTGGTGCGGGCCGCTGGACACTTCCTGGCGGTGGTGTCGAGTGGGGTGAACACCCCGAGGCTGCCCTTGCTCGCGAGGTATACGAGGAGACCGGACTTGCCGTCGACCAGTTTTCCTTCCTGGGGATCGACTCGCGTACGTTCACTGGACCACGCGACAGGACTGACCTGCATGCCGTAGGACTGCTGTATGACGTGCCTCTGACCGGCGACCCCAGGGTCGTCGAAACCAACGGGTCGGTCGACCTGGCCTCCTGGATCCGGCTCTCCAACCTCCCCAACACGGACTCGGTGGACCTTGTGCGCGCAGGACTCGACTTCTTCACCTGATCAGCAAAGGTCCGGACGTCGGGAACAGCCCCGCGCGCTGCCACAATGACACCATGGAGGAATCACGACCGGTACCGATAGCCGTCACGTTCTCCCGAGAACTTTCTCCGCGTGCCCGTAGGATCACTTTCAGCGGAATGACCCTCATCGAAAGCACGAAACCCGCATCGTATCTGTCGCTGTTCTTTGAGGAACCCTCCCGTACGTGGCCACCGCCAGACGACGCTGCGAAACCACCAAAACGTACGTACACGCCCCGCTATGTCGATGCGTCCTGTGAGAGCATCACCATCGATTTCGTACTCCACGGGGATGGCAAGGCAACCGACTGGGCGCGAACGGCAACGGCGGGCGATGTCATTTGGGCAGGTGCGACGAGCGGCGGTTACGACCTCCCGTCGCACATCGATCATCTCGTATTCGTTGGGGACGACACAGCCATTCCGGCGATCGGAACCGTCCTTGAGTCGATCCCGCGCAACACAAGAAAAACAGTGATCATCGAGGTCGTTGATGAGGACGACGAGCGCCAACCAAGCGACATCGCTCTCAGCGATCCGATCTGGCTCCACCGTGGAACCGACGCTACAGACACCGGTATCCAGAGTCTCAATCTGATCCGGTCTATCGCCGTGCCGTCCAACACCTACTGGTGGATCGCCGGTGAACGAGAGGCGATACGCACGATGCGCGACTCACTGGTACGCGGGCGCGGTGTCGACCGCGGTCACATCTCGCTCAACGCATATTGGCGACTCGTGCCAATGGACCCTAGGGAGCGCTGAAGGGGACACGCCACAGTCGCCCGGGCGCTCAACTCCACGGCAACAATTCCGTGAGACGCGCAGATGCGCTGCGGCCCTGAGGCCACAACGCATCCGTTCGTGGAGGTGGGGGGAATCGAACCCCCGTCCCGAGAAATATCAGCGCCGGCATCTCCGAGCGCAGCCAACAGCGAGCTTTCGGAACACGAGGACTCTGTCGGCAAGCACCCTCATGCCCTAT
>JAMBLJ010000165.1 GCA_023336815.1 Actinomycetes bacterium | reverse complement strand
GCGGCAACGTCTCTCCAATTGGCGTCGTCGACGGGGACGAGCTGTACCTCCGGTGGTGTATCTGTCATCGCTCCGATTTCTCCCGTTTACGAACTGCAAATTACCATGTATTGCCATAGAAGTAGTGGCGCTAGAACCGCGAAGACGGCATAATACCGCTTGGCAGGTGTGCGCGTTCAGCGCACTTCCTGTGCAAGAAATGGGTCTCAATTAGCTACCGGGTGCACCATGGTTCTTCAGAACTCGAGCATCACGACCAGTACTCCCTCTTCTGCGTTTCGGCGCGGCGCGGTTCTGGCTGATCGATCAGATGCTCTGGTGGTGGATGACTGGAACACCCGATCTGCAGTATCGCGCACCCTGTGCGCGATGGATGTTCGTCAAAGCGACGTGCATCCTCGGACCCTCAAGACAAGGAGAAAACTTTGATACGACTTAGGCAAAGACGCTCGATCGCATTGGCGATCCTCGTTGTTGCGCTTGCCCTTGTGGCAGCGGCCTGTTCCAGCTCAGATGATGCTGATGACACAACGACAACGACCGCCGCCGCGCCAGAGGCAGCAACGACAACGGCCGCGACGGAAGAATCGGCTGAGCCCGCAAAGCCGGCTGAGCCAGTGGCACCTCCAAGTGAGGTCGGAGAGACCCTGTCGGGACTCACCGTCGTCGATGACTTGACATTCACAGTCGAGCTCAGTGTGGCCGATCCGGAATTCAAGTTGCGGACCGCGTCTCCGGCATTCTTCCCGCTTCCGACGGTTGCGTACGCGAATACGTACGCGTACAACGAGGCACCGATTGGAAACGGTCCGTTCATGTTCGACGAGGGTGTCAAATGGGAGCACGACGTGAGCATCGACCTGATCCGAAACCCGGACTACCAGGGCGACGATGTTGCTTCACTCGACGCGATCAATTTCGTCATCACGACGGATCCAAAGACCGACTACCTTGATACGCTCGATGGAAACCTTGACATCTTGGACAACATTGATGTCGACTTCCTCGCGTCCGCGCCGACGGACTTCCCCGATCGCTACGGTGAGTCACCGAACACGGGTATTGGGTATCTGGCGTTCCCTTCGTATCTGAACGACACATTCACCAAGGAGCACCGCCAGGCTATGAACATGGCGATCGACAAGCAGCTGATCATGGACAAGATCTTCAACGGATCTCGTGATCCCGCTCATTCAGTGGTTCCGCCGAACCTCGGTGGACGAGATGACGTGTGCCCAAGCTGGAACTATGACGCGGATGCAGCGAAGGAATTGTGGGATGCCGCAGGGCCGATCGATGAGTTCGCTGTCTGGTTCAATGAGGGTGGTGGCCACGAGGAATGGGTGGGTGCAATCGTCAACATGTGGGTCAATGTCCTCGGTGTTGATGCATCGAAGATCACGTTCGAGACCCGTCCTTGGGCTGACTATCTGTCGACCATTCAGGGCGGCGACGGCACAGGGCCTTTCCGTTTGGGTTGGGGCCTGGACTATCCATCACCCCTGAACTTCCTCGAACCGTTGTACGCCTCGTACAGCACACCGGAAGACGGTGGCTCGAACTCGTCGTACTACAACAATCCTGCGTTCGATGCGGGCATCGCCGAAGGCAAGGCAGCAATTGCTGCGAGCGGTAACCTTGCAGACGCCCTGCCCTTCTATGAAGCTGCAGAGGATGTACTCTGTGACGATGGATCCTCGATCCCCGTCTACTTCAGCGTCAACCAGTTCGCGTGGAACGACACGGTATCCGACGTGTTGATGGATGCGTTCGGTAACGTGCGATTCACCAGCGTGAAGGCGGACAGCGGTGTTGCATCGTTGCCGCTGACGGAGCCTGTTGCTCTGTTGCCTATGGATGTTCTCGAGTCTGAGGGCAACCAGGTAACGCAGAACACTCTGTTCACGGGACTTGTCTCGTTCACACCCGACAATGTTGAAACGAGTGGTAACGCTGAGTCGTTCAGTACGGACGATGGCGGCAAGACATGGACAGTCGTCCTGAAGGACGGCTGGACATTCCACAACGGTGAACCGGTTACGGCTCAGTCATACGTGGATGCTTGGAGCTTCGGCGCTGTGTCGGCGTACGGCTTCCAGAACAACTTCTACTACTCCGGGATTGCCGGATTCAACGAGTTGAACGCTGAGTAATCGCGCTGCGACTATCTGAAGACGCGAAGAAGGGCGGCCTACGGCCGCCCTTCTTCGCGTCTGAGTTCGAAAGTCGCGAGGTCTCAGCCGACGAGCGCAGCGGCGAATGCGCTGGCTAACATGACGGCGGAACGACAGAAGAGAGAGGGACGGACTTGGGTCGCTATTTGATACGTCGGGTGCTCCAATTCATCCCGGTATTCTTCGGCGCAACGTTCCTCATATTCGCTCTTGTGTTTGTGATGCCGGGAGATCCTATCGCGGCTCTTTCCGGCGACAAACCTCTTCCTCCCGATGTCGTTCAGGCACTTCAGGAGCGTTACCACCTCGATGAGCCGTTGTACAAGCAATACGGGATCTACATCACCAACGTGATGCAGGGTGACTTCGGGACAGATTTTCGAGGTCGTCCGGTGGTCGATCTGATGAAAGACAGACTTCCGGTCACCATCCGGCTGGCGCTTCTCGCCTTCTTCTTCGAGGTGGTGATTGGCCTCACGGCCGGGGTCGTTGCCGGTGTTCGAAAGGGACAGTTCTTCGATTCGCTTGTGCTTATTTCGACGCTGATCGTCATTGCGATCCCGATATTCGTGCTCGGCTTCATGGCGCAGATCGTCTTTGGTGTGAAGCTTGGCTGGTTCCCGATATCCGGGTATCGACAAGGCTGGTTCAGTTTGATGCTGCCAGCCTTCGTACTTGCTTCACTTTCGCTTGCCTACATCGCGCGACTGTCCCGCACAAGTCTGGTTGAGAACTTGCGGGCGGACTACGTTCGGACAGCGAAGGCGAAGGGTTTGAACAACCGAAGGGTCATCGGGATCCATACGCTCCGCAACTCATTGATTCCTGTCGTGACCTATCTCGCAATTGATCTAGGGGCGCTGATGGGCGGAGCGATCATCACGGAGACGATCTTCAATCTCCCCGGCCTTGGTCGAGCCGTGTTCGAGGCAACCCAGGCTCAGGAGGGCGCGGTGGTCGTAGGCATAGCGACGTTCCTCGTCATCGTGTACATGATCGCGAACCTGCTCGTCGACGTCCTATACGGCGTTCTCGACCCACGGATTCGTTATGAGTGATGATCCCAGCAAGGAATCGCAGGAGGCGAACGATGGCACGATCGGTGATGAGTCCCATCTGTATGCCGACACCGTAGGGGAGCACCTACCCGTCGACGTCGTGACAGCTGCCGGGGACGAAAGCACCGAGAAGCACCAGTTTCGTCAGACACCCGGCGTGGCGGTCGGTCTTGACGAACTCCCACGAAACGCGAGCTTGTGGGGGGACGCCTGGAGACAATTGCGCAGGCAGCCAATCTTCCTCATCTCGGCGGTCATCATCGTGGTCCTGATCATCATCTCAATGTTTCCCGGGTTCTTTGCCACACACGATCCTCACCAGTGCAACCTCATCGACTCTCTTTTGAAGCCGAGTTCGGAGCATTGGTTCGGGACGGACCTCCAGGGCTGTGACTATTACTCACGCACGATATACGGAACGAGGGTGTCGATTTCGATTGGCATCATTGTGGTGTTCTTCGTTTCGATCATCGCTATCGTTGGCGGATCCGTTTCCGGCTACTACGGCGGATCGGTTGACTCGATCATCGGGCGCATTACAGATATCTGGTTCGTTATCCCCACGATCCTGGGCGGGATTGTCATCTTGAGTTTGGTAAGCACACGTGGTGTAGGGACGGTGAGCCTTGTTCTCATCGTTCTCGGCTGGGCGACATTGCTGCGCCTGGTGCGGTCGTCTGTACTTGCCGTCAAGGCGAACGACTACGTTGATGCTGCACGAGCGATGGGGGCGAGCAACACAAGGATCATTGTCCGGCATGTTCTCCCGAACGCGATAGCCCCCGTAATCATCGTGTCAGCCATCTACGTAGGCGTGATCATCGCTGCCGAGGCTGCGTTGTCGTTTCTCGGCGTCGGACTACAGTTGCCGGCGATTTCTTGGGGACTCATGATCAGCAACGCCCAAAGGCGCATTATCACTGCCCCGTATCTCCTCGTGTTCCCTGGAGCGTTTCTCACCTTGACCGTGTTCTCGTTCATCCTCATGGGAGATGCTCTTCGCGACGCCCTCGATCCGAAGTTGCGGTGATGGGCTTCCTTAGAGTCAAGAAGTCCGAGGACCTCGGAGGTTCGTCTGCTGATCCGACGGCGCCGCTGCTCGAGGTGGACAACCTCCACGTGGAGTTTCGTATCGAGGACGGCACGGTGCGGGCGGTCAATGGTCTCTCCTACACACTCGGAAGGGGAGAGACGCTGGCCATACTCGGCGAGTCGGGGAGTGGCAAGAGCGTGAGCGCCCAGGCCGTCATGGGCATCCTCGACACGCCTCCCGGATTCGTCACGCAGGGAAGTGTCAAGTTTCGGGGCGTCGATCTACTTGCACTGAACAAGAAGTCGAAGACCTATGACCACGTGGTTCCCGAAGTCCGTGGTACCCGCATTGCCATGGTTTTTCAGGATGCGCTCACCGCTCTCAATCCGGTATACACGGTCGGCTGGCAGATCGGAGAGATGTTCCGAGTTCATCAGGGAGCATCTCGCAAGGAGGCGAAGGAGAAGGCCATCGAGATGATGGAGCGTGTCAAGATCCCTTCGGCACGCGAACGGATCAATTCCTACCCTCATGAGTTCTCTGGTGGTATGCGTCAGCGCGTGATGATCGCAATGGCACTCTCCATGGATCCCGACGTGATCATCGCTGATGAGCCGACAACGGCGCTCGATGTGACCGTGCAATCTCAGATCATGGAGCTGCTCGCTGAACTGCAACGAGAAACGGGGATGGGGATGATCCTGATCACCCATGACCTCGCAGTCGTCGCCGACGTCGCGGATAGGGTCGTTGTGATGTACGCAGGGAGGGAGATGGAGACTGCTGAGATCGATGATATCTTCCACCTACCGTCACACCCGTACACCCTCGGCTTGATGGAGTCAATCGCTCGTCCTGACGTGCATGTGGACCGACTCACACCGATCCCTGGAACCCCTCCTGATCTGCTCGCCATACCATCGGGGTGCCCGTTCCACCCGCGGTGTACCTACGCGACTGAGCGTTGTCCCAAGGAAGTCCCCGAGCTTGAGTCCGTGAACGGGTCCCACTCGTCAGCATGCTTCTACTGGAAGGAGGTCCAAGTTGAGCTCTGAGCAGCGTACGGATGAGCCGATCTTGCGGGTCGTCAATCTCAAGAAGTACTTTCCCGTGACGAGGGGCATCATTTTCAAGAAGACCATCGGCACGGTCCAGGCAGTTGATGACGTCTCCTTCGACCTATATCCCGGCGAGAGCCTCGGGCTCGTCGGTGAGTCGGGTTGCGGGAAGACCACTACGGCGCGCACCATCCTTCGCTTGGACGAGCCGACGTCCGGTGAGGCATACTTCCAAGGAAGGGACATCTTCAAGATGTCCAGGTCCGAGCTTCGCGACCTCCGGAGTGAGATCACTGTGATCTTCCAGGATCCCTACGCATCGCTCAACCCAAGGATGACCGTTGGGGACATCATTGCTGAACCATGGAGTATCCACGGGGGAGTGCCACGCAAGGATCGGAAGAACAAGACGCAGGAGCTTCTTGAGGTCGTGGGGCTCAACCCCAACAACGTGAGCCGCTACCCGCACCAGTTCTCGGGAGGTCAGCGGCAACGCATCGGCATCGCGAGGGCAATCGCCGTTGATCCGAAGATCATCATCTGTGACGAGCCAGTTTCTGCGCTGGACGTGTCAGTCCAGGCCCAGGTGGTCAACCTCCTCGAGGACATCCAGAAAGAATTCGGTGTGTCCTACCTCTTCATCGCCCATGACCTTGCCATAGTGAGGCACATCGTCGACCGCCTGGAAGTGATGTATCTCGGTAAGATCGTCGAGGAGGGTGATGAGTTCCAGGTCTATGACCACACCGCCCATCCCTACACACAGGCACTGCTCTCAGCGGTCCCAATCCCAGATCCGAGAGCCAAAAACAGGGGAAACCGGATCATGCTTGAGGGGGATGTTCCAAGTCCAACGAACCCGCCGTCGGGATGTCGTTTCCGAACACGCTGTTGGAAGGCACAGGACGTGTGTGCGGGCGAGATACCCGTGCTCGAGGACCGTGGCCAGGGCCATCCCGTCGCCTGCTACTTCCCAGGAGTCGAGTTCTCCGCGAGCGGTGCGCCACCCACCACGACCGCCTGAGGCGGCGAGTCAGGTGCCGCGGTGAGCGTCAGGCACATGCGACCTGTATGCCGGGGCTCTTGAGAATCGGCCAGGCGAGCAGAAGCAATGGAATGCCGACTATTGCACCAATGATCGAAGCGGTGAACATCCCGCCGATAAGTGCTAGTGCGGCTCCAACACCGAGGAACAACCAGCGGTAGCGTGTCCCGCAGCTCTCCAGGTAGTCCCTCATGATGTGCCTCCTTCTCTGGTCGGTACTTGATTGGTACAACCAATGATCGAAACAGACCTGGTTCGGATCGACAGGATTCCGACAGAGTGCTTGAAGTCTCGCAGCAGTTTGTGTAACCGCTGGCTTTCAACGCCGACGAGACGTCCGGTGGATGACATCTGATATCGAACTGACGCTACGCTGCTGGTGCCGTTGAAAGGGAGCACTTGACCACAGAGAAACAGCATTGGCCCACATGGGTCGTAGTGATAGCGATCATCATTCTGATTCCCGTACTCGTTTGGGTGCTGGCGATCTCGCTGAATATCCTCGCTGCGCTGTCCATCGGCGGAATCCTTCTGATCGCGGGGGTCGTTGCGCTCTTCGTGTGGGGCCTAAAGAGCGCAGATGTCGACTGACGGCGCACGCCACCGCTCACGAGTCGTAGCACGATGACGGCGTACGCCTGTCACAACCGCGCCCTTCGTTCGTAGGGGGTTGGACGAGGAAGGGCGAACTGTGAACTGTCAACTCCCAGGAGTGTCACTAATGACACGGGCGTGGTTTACTTCCGAGCCGCACCTCAGCAATGCGGTGTGTAGGAGTGAATCGATTGCGTTAGCCCACAAGGCTGGTTATCGTTCCACTCCTGCCGGTCGAATCCGGCTGGCAGGTGCTACTTGTTCAAAGTGGTGCTATACTATGAGGCCCCTCTTCGGACAGCCCTGTGCTGTGCGCGGTGGGAACCGGGCTCCTTGACAACTGAACAGTGCGTCGATCAGCCATT
>JAMBLJ010000164.1 GCA_023336815.1 Actinomycetes bacterium | reverse complement strand
TCGCGCAATGTGTTCACTGCTGCCCTGCTGTCCGTCGGTGGGTCAACGCTGCTGTCACTCGTGGTGGTGTTCGGATTCGGTGTCCTTCCGCCCGAACCGATCCAACTCATCGTCATCGCAGGGATAGCGATCGGCAACGCTCTCCCCGCAACGGTGGTTGCCGCCGATCAGGTCACGAAGAAGATGACCGACGACCGTCTCGAGGTGGAAGGTCTTCTCAGTCTTGGATTCGATTCACGTCAGGCCGCGAGATTCATCGTGAGGGAATCGACACGGGTGGCGCTTCTCCCCCAGATCGAACGAACGAAGGTCGTCGGTCTTGTTGCACTTCCTGGCGCAATGGCCGGACTCTTGATCGCAGGAGTCGACCCTATCGATGCTGTTGTCATCCAACTCGTTGTTATGTACCTGGTACTCGGAACCGTCGCCATCTCGTCAACAGTTGTTGCGATCGTCACCGCCAGACAAGCGTTCACCCCGGATCAGCGACTGATCCAGTCAGACGACAGATACCAGAACGCAGACAGCAGATGACGGAGTCGGACGGCAGAGCTCACACGACAGACGTCAGTGCTCTGCTGTCTGAAGCGAAGCGATCTGCAGTCTGCTGGTCAGACTCGTTCTAAGGGTGCCCATGCAAGAAGGAGGCGTTTTGCACCATGGCCACCGAAGACAACAACCGCCTCCGCGCGGTCACCTGCTCCTACGATCTCGCGGACGACACCCTCGCCCCAGTGCGTATGCCGCACAGTGTCACCAACCGACACATCAGCATCAGAAACCGTGCTCGTTGGCTGTCTGGACTCCATGGTTGCGGAACGACGAACCCGCTTTGCTTTCGTGAGTAGGTGATCCGGTATCTCACCGAGAAAGCGGCTGGCACCGTTGTAGTTCGTCTGACCCCACATGTTCCGGCTCCACGCACGTGTGAGATACAGCCGCTGCTCTGCCCTCGTGATACCGACGTAACACAAACGTCGTTCTTCCTCGAGTTCCTTTGGATCACCAAGGGCACGCATATGGGGGAACACACCGTCCTCGAGTCCCGTGAGAAATACAGCGGGATATTCCAGGCCCTTTGCATTGTGCAGCGTCATGAGCGTGACCGCCGAAGCGTCATCAACCGAATCAAGATCAGTCACGAGGCTGATCGACTCGAGGAACATCTGGAGCTTCCCGACCCCATCGAGTGCCAGCCATTCCTCCGGACCCATCGATGCGGGGCCCGTCTCCTCGAACTCACCCGCAGCTGTGAGTAGTTCCTTCAGGTTCTCTTCCCTGCCCATCGCCTCGATCGATCGCTCGGCCCGGATCATGTCCATGTAGCCGGTGTCGTTCAGAACCGCATCGAGCGCAGCCTCAGGCCCTGCCGACGCCTTCACCAGGAGTATGTCGATAAGTCCTGTGAACTCGAAAATGGCCTTTTGAGCTCGAGTAGTGAGCTGATCGATCTCGCTCGCACGTCTGAGAGCATCCATGAAATTGATGCCGTTCGCCTCGGCGAACCGATCGACGTGGGCAACCGACGTATCCCCGATCGACCGCTTCGGTGTGTTGATCACCCTCTTTATCGCGACCTGATCATCGGGGTTCACAACAGCCCTCAGATAGCCGAGCGCATCTTTGACCTCTTTGCGGTCGTAGTACTTAAGACCACCGACGACCTGATAGGTGACACCGAATCTCACGAACAGTTCCTCGATCACACGCGATTGGGCGTTCATCCGATAGAAGACCGCGATATCGTCAAGGCTGGTGCCGAGATCCTGCAGCCTGGCGATCTCCTCAGCGATGTAGGCAGCTTCTTCGTGTTCGTCTTCCGCCTCGAAGAACACGATCTTCTCGCCAGATCCCTCGTCGGTCCACAGCCGTTTGGGTTTTCTCCCAACGTTGTGCTTGATCACAGCATTGGCCGCGTCGAGGATCGTCTGGGTGGATCGGTAGTTCTGCTCGAGAAGGACGATCTTCGCGTCGGGATAGTCCTTCTCGAAATCCATGATGTTGCGTAGATCTGCGCCACGGAACGCATAGATCGACTGATCCGAGTCTCCGACAACACACACGTTCTGGTGGACCTGACTCAACATCTTGACCAGCATGTACTGGGCCTTGTTCGTGTCCTGGTACTCGTCGACGAGAATGTACTGGAACCTGTTCTGCCACCGTTCGAGTACCTCAGGGAACGCTTGAAGCAGCTCGACGGTGAGTTTGAGAATATCGTCGAAGTCGACAGCGGAAGCCTCGACGAGGCGCTGCTGATAGAGGCGATATACGTCGGAAACTCTCTCGTGGTAGTAACCCGCGTCCTGACCGGCGTATGTCTCGTAGTCGATGAGCTCGTTCTTTGCTTTGGAGATCGCAGCCTTGATCTGCCTCGGCGGGAATCGTTTGGGATCGAGATCGAGGTCCTTCACACACATCGTGACAAGACGGGTCGAGTCACCCTCGTCGTATATCGAGAATGACGATCGGTACCCGAGTCTGTGGATCTCCTGACGCAGGATTCGAACACACGCTGAGTGAAAGGTCGACACCCACATGTCCCAAGCAACCCGACCGATGAGTTGCTGCACCCGTTCCTTCATCTCGCCTGCGGCTTTGTTCGTGAAGGTGATCGCGAGGATCTCGTACGGTGAAACACCGCGGTCACGAACGAGATGTGCAATGCGATACGTGAGCACACGGGTTTTCCCAGATCCCGCGCCAGCGATAACGAGGAGGGGTCCTTCAGTGGCTGCCACGGCCTCACGTTGGGTTGGGTTGAGCGAGGAAAAGAGAGGTGATTCGGACATCGGGTGCGATTGTACCGAACCCCTGTGATCGAACCTCAGGTGTGGCCGATTACCGAACGAAGAAGTACCACCAACCGATGAGCAGTGCGAACCCGATCGCAAAGATGAACCCGATGTGGAGCACCTTCTTGAACAGCCACCACACAACAGAGATGATCACGAATATGACGAGTAACGAAACGATCGTTCCCACAGCACTCCCTCAATCGGCCGGTCGGGCAGTGTAGGCAGGTCTACGAGGCGATTTCCGCCTCTGAATCTGTTGCCTTCTCTTCGATAAGTTCGGACAGTTTGTCGACGAGGGCGCCCTTTGCGAAGTCGGCCTTGTCGAAGAAGGCATGAACACCTGCCCTCTCGGCGCGAGACCGATCTTCTGCGGACGCCACCCCGGAGAGCATGACAACGGGGATGTCGCCGTAGCGTTGGCGGACCATGTGGACGAGGGCGACACCGTCAGCGCGTGGCATCGAGAAGTCGACAACAAGCGCATCGATATCGTTCTTTGCGAGTGCCGCGAGTGCATCGGAGACACTTCCCGCTGACACGGTCGAGAATCCATGCGATGCAAGAACACCGGAAACAACCTGTCGAACACCCTGGCTGTCATCGACGATGAGGACCGTATGTACAGGACCGGCCGGTCGTATGGCAAGGTCACGGAGGTTGTCGGCGAGACGACCCGCGTCCACGAGCATGACCGTCTCGTCTGCACCGAGCAGTGCAACACCCGAAACAACTGAGGTGCCGCTCAACAGTCCTCCGAGATCCTTTGTGGCTACCTCGTGGAGGTCGAGTACGTCATCAACGGCGACAGCGATGTGCCCCGTAGAACTCTGGAGGACAAGGACCTGGGAGGGAAGACCCTCGATGTCGAGCCCGGCAACGGTGGCGAACGACGAATACGGAACCGTTTCAGTCTCGTAGCCGATCGTGCTCCCGTGTTCGGTGACACTGATCGCAACATCCTGGATATTGAGTATCGCGAGGATGCTCGATTCCGGAATCCCCCACGAGTGCCCTCCTGCTGTAAATATCTGTGCTCGCTGGAGAGCTCGGTGGGCAGGCAAGGTGATGACGAACGTTGTCCCACGACCAGGGGCCGAGTCCATGGTCATCGTTCCAAAAACCTCTTCAACGATGGTCGTCACACGAGACAGTCCGTCGCCATCTCCAGTGAATTCTGATTGACCCGGTGCGGTGGAGAATCCCTCAGAGAAGAGAGCAGAGCGCAGCTGATCTTCGGTGGGATCGTCCTGTATGAGATCGCGCTGTTGCGCGATCTCGCGAACTCGCGGCCAATCGATGCCCGACCCGTCATCGGCTACAACGATCTGGAGATGCTGGTCATCACGCGACAGTGCCAGCTTCACGGTGCCATGTTCGGCCTTGCCCCGTGCGATACGAGTCTCAGAGTCTTCGATACCGTGGGCGAGTGCGTTCACCACGAGATGCCGGATGATCTCACCGACGCGATCAACCATCTGACGATCGACAGCGGTGTCCTCGCCCTCGATGACGAGCTCGATGTCGCGGCTCACGCGCTTTGACAGATAACGAGCAAGCTGAGGCAGTGTGGACGTGATATTGGTGAGTGGCATCATCGTGAGACCAAGGGCGGCTGTTTCCAGACCCACGGATGCGCGCCTCACGGTCTCGAGCGCTTCCATCGAGCTCTCGACGGCCGCCATCGAGATACCGTCAGCGCTGTTCAGAACCTGCTCGGTTTGACGGATAGTGCTTGAGAGGTCGATGCGAAGTGCAGCAACATCGTTGATCATTCGGAAGAGACGACCGGCATTGACAGGAACCGACTCCTCGGCTGCCCAGGCTTCAACTGCACCTACGAGACCACCGAGGTCGTACGCATCGATCGCCTCCGGATCAAGGATCGATCGCTGTTCATCGACAAGCGTCAAGCCAGGTGGCTCCATCAAACCGTCGGTCGATGGCGCTCGTGGTCGGCCTACAGGCTCGGCCTCTTCGAACGCATCGTGAACGATCTCGTACGTGATCACGGGTGTTGGCAGTTTCCCGTCGGGGCCGGGTTCGAATACCAGTGGCTCGAAGTCGTCGGCCTGGGCCTGATCCTCGTCCGCGGCAACAGTTGATTCGTCCTTCTCATCGTCGTGAGATTCCGATGGTGGATCTGGTGATCCGTCATCCGCAGGAGCCGCGGCGATCTCTTCTTCGATCTTGTCAAGTGCCGCAGCGATCTCGTCCGCCTCTGCAATGGCATCGGAGGTAGCGTCGATGTCTTCGGGCGCACCTGCGTTTTCGATCTCACCGGCTTCTTCGCCATCGGCGGCCTCATCGACCACGTCCTCGGAATCACCTGCGTTGTCGGGGGCACCTGCGTTGTCGGATTCCTGGGATTCCGGCTCCGGGGTTTCATCGACGAGTTCTGCCGTCGATTCGTCTTCCTCATCAAGCGGTTTCGGCAACTGATCGAGCTTGTCCTCGTCGACTATCAATGCACGAACGGTGTCGATCGCCATGGACACGGGTGCGTCATCGCCCCCGAGAGATTGGGGTATGGCATCGGAGAGATGGGTGAGTGTTCGGGCAAGCATCGAGGATGGCTCGAGATCACCTTGTTGAATCCAACGCCAGATGAGCTCACACGTCTCGCCACCCCTGGCGATACCTTCGTAGCCCATGACACGTCCGGTGCCCTTGATCGTATGGCCCTCGCGCAACATCCTTCCAGCGACCTCCGAGGTGATCTCACCATCGAGCATCGCTTGGGCACCCTCAGCCAGGCTCCCTGCCCGTTCATCGAGTTCCTCTTTGAAGAGCTTTTCAAGCTCCGGATCGTTCTGCCAGTCCATCACCGCACCATGAGTTAAGGGGTTGCTTTCACTCATGCGATATCGGACGAACTCCCAACCGTCTTAAGGGTTCTGACTAGTTATTCAGATGCAAGACAGCAGAGCACAGACAACAGACCCTTGGATCAGCGAGCGAAGCGCTGTGCCGTCTGACGCACAGCGATCTGGTATCCGTGCTCTGGTATCTGATTTCCTATTCCCACTCGATGGTGGCGGGGGGTTTGGATGAGATGTCGTATGCCACGCGGTTGATGCCGGGTACTTCGTTGATGACCCTCGATGAGATCGAAGCCAGTAGCTCGTAAGGAAGTCGTGCCCAGTCTGCAGTCATGGCATCGTCTGACGTCACGGCACGTAGTATCAGCGGGTAAGCGTAGGTGCGTACGTCCCCCTGAACCCCCACACTCTTGATTGCGGGCAGCACACCGAAGGCCTGCCAGATGTCCCTGTACAGACCGGCCTTGTGTATCTCGTCGAGGACGATCGCGTCGGCTTCGCGGAGGATGTCGAGGCGTTCGTTCGTGATGTCGCCGATGATGCGAACCGCAAGACCGGGGCCAGGGAACGGCTGACGCCAAACGATCTCCTCAGGAAGCCCGATCTCCTCACCAACGGCCCTTACCTCATCCTTGAACAGATCCCTCAGGGGCTCGATGAGTTCGAACTGCATGTCATCGGGAAGTCCACCGACGTTGTGATGGCTCTTGATCTTGGCCGCATCCTTCGTACCTGACTCGATGACATCGGGATACAACGTTCCCTGGACGAGATAGTGAGCTCCCTCGATGCCATCGGCGACCTCTTCGAAGACTCTGATGAACGTCTCACCGATGATCTTTCGCTTTTCCTCAGGATCGGTCACACCAGCAAGCGCGTTCAGAAACCGATTCTCTGCCTTGACGTGGATGAGGTTCATCTTGAAGTGGTCTCGGAAGGTGTCTTCGACCTGTTGGCCCTCACCTTTGCGCATCAGACCGTGATCGACGAACACACAGACAAGCTGGTCGCCGATGGCTTTGTGGACGATCGCTGCTGCGACGGAGGAGTCCACACCCCCGCTGAGACCACAGATGGCAACACCCTCCCCTACTGACGCGCGGATGGCATCGACGGATTGTTCGATAATGCCCGCATGGGTCCAGGTTGTACGCGCAGCACATACCTGCCAGAGAAAGTGCTCGAGCACCGCCTGGCCGTGAACGCTGTGCTTGACCTCCGGATGATACTGGACCCCGTAGATCTTGCGATCCGAGTTCTCCATGGCAGCAACCGGTGCCTCGGGTGTACTTGCCGTGACGACGAACCCCGGGGGCGGTTCTGAAACCGCATCGTTGTGACTCATCCACACCTGCTGATCCACCGGCTGGCCAGAGAGCAGCCCTTCGGAGTCAGACACGGTCAGCGCAGCTGCCCCGAACTCCGACGTGCCAGTGGCAGAGACCGTACCGCCGAGGGTCTGAGCGAGCACCTGGTGGCCGTAGCAGATGCCGAGAATCGGTATACCGAGATCCACGATGCCCTCGTCAAGTCCGTACGCATCCTCGGCGTACACCGATGCGGGACCGCCGGACAGGATGATCCCGATGGGACCCTTCGCAGCGATCTCATCCGCCGTGATGTCGCGAGGGACGATCTCGGAGAACACTCGCGCCTCGCGAACCCGTCGGGCGATGAGCTGGGCGTACTGAGCACCGAAGTCGATGACGAGTACCCGGTCGAAGTCTCCGTCGGACGCCTGACCCGTGATCGCATGGGCCATCAGCCCATCCCCACACCCTGGGATCGTTGCAACTGTTTTCCCTCGGTTTGCATCGCTGGTGCAACCATCACCTCAGCCTTCTGGAACTCCTTGACGGTTGCGTACCCGGTCGTTGCCATCGAGCCACGAAGACCACCGAACAGGTTGCGGCGTCCGTCGTTCTCATGGGCAGGGCCAAGGAGGATCTCTTCGATCGTCCCGAGGACACCAGTCTCAACCCGCGACCCTCGCGGAAGCGTCGGGTGGAACGTGGCCATTCCCCAGTGGTAGCCGCCAGAGGGGGACTCTGCTGCTGCAGCGATCGGCGAACCGAGCATCACGGCGTCAGCGCCACAGGCGATCGCCTTGGCGACGTCCCCACCGCTGCGCATGCCCCCGTCGGCGATGACATGGACATATCGACCGGTCTCTTCGAGGTATGCAGTGCGTGCCCCTGCCGCGTCGGCGATCGCCGTTGCCTGGGGCACACCGATACCGAGAACGCCACGTGTTGTACACGCAGCCCCAGGTCCGACACCAACGAGCACGCCAACCGCACCTGTACGCATGAGATGGAGTGCGCCTGAGTACGAGGCACACCCTCCAACGATCACGGGCATCTCGACCTCACGGATAAACGCGTAGAGGTCCAGCGGCTCTTCACGCGAGGACACATGCTCCGCTGAAACGACGGTTCCCTGGATAACGAGGACGTCAAGCCCACCAGCTTTCGCGTAGTCGATGTATCGTGCGACGTTCTGGGGCGTGAGGCTGCCACACGAAACGACGCCACCGTCCTTGATTTCCCTGATGCGTTGGGTAATCAGTTCGGGTATGACCGGCGATGCATACAACTCCTGCATGCGGCGTGTTGCCTTTTCAGGGTCGAGACCCGCTATTTCGTCGTACACGGGAATCGGATCCTCGAAGCGGGTCCATAGTCCCTCGAGGTTGAGGCACGCGAGTCCGCCGAGGCGACCGACTTCGACCGCAGTTGCGGGAGTCACTGCCGAATCCATACCCGAAGCCATCATCGGAAGATCGAAGGTGAATGCATCGAGTTCCCAGGAAAGATCCACATCTTCGGGGTCCCGCGTTCTTCGTGATGGAACGATCGCTATGTCGTCGAATCCCCACGCACGACGACCTGATTTTGCTCTTCCGATCTCGATCTCCACGAGACATCCTCCGATGACGCCAGCTTGGCGCAAGCGTAGCCGCTCCCCCGTGTGTCGGGCCGAAGGGCAACCGTAACCACTTCATGGTCGTCCCTAGGATTACTCGATGGATGGGATGCGGTGCGACTGGCGAGGGGACTTCACCAACGGTGAACTCAACGCGCTCCACGCTGGTGCCTTCGAACATCAACCGTTTGACGATGACTGGCAACAACTCGTCCACAAACACAGCCTCGGATGGGTCACAGCCAGGAGTGGACACGATCTTGTTGGGTTCGTCAACGTCATCTGGGACGGTCTCGTTCACGCGTAGATCCAGGACACGATGGTCTCATCCTCGGCCCAACACCGGGGCATTGGAACGGCTCTTCTCGCGACAGCCCGAGAACACGCAAGGTCCGCAGGATGTAAGTGGCTCCACGTCGACTTCGATGAGGAGCTGTCTCCGTTCTACTACCAAGCGGCAGCGTTCACAGCAACGAACGCAGGGCTCATCAACCTCAGAGAGCTACACCGATATAGCCGCTGTGGTACCGGATCTGTCGAACCCGGCGGTGACACCTCGGGCACGGATGACCCCCTGGACCTTGTGCGTCCGTCTCGGGATCAGATTCTGGAATCCACGATCGCCAGAATGGCTGCTTCCGCAGCGATCGCCTTCTCCTGGATGGCCCTGCCTCGTTCGAGATACGCACTCGCAGCGTCCCCATCGGTGAGACCGGGTACGTTGATGCGAACGTTGAGATATGCGCCCATGACGGCGGAGCGGGCGCACAATGCACCAACACCGGCATCCGATACAGATGCCGGATTGCCGATCTCTGCCATTGCATGGATGACCTCCATCGATGCGAGGCTCACTTCCATCACCCGCATCGGGACATCGATCGCTTGACGGGTTGCCGCCTGGAGCGCCTCATCCCGTGCCTTGTTCTCGGCGTCGTCGCCCCCGGGCATACCGAGCGCGGCCATGATGTCGTTGAAAGCATCGGTGTCCCTGTCGATGAGGGTCAGGAATTCGTCATGACAGGTCTTGCCTCTGTCTGCCCAGTCCGAGAACTCCTCCCACCGGTCATCCCATCCACGTTTGTGAGAAGACAGGTTCGCCACCATCGTGCCGAGCGCCGCACCGAGGGCACCGAGGTTGGCTGCAACGGAACCGCCGCCCGGTGCAACGGATTCGGATGCTGTCTCCTCGACGAACCGTCGCACGGTCAGGTCAACAAGCCGGTCGGAACTGTCATCGATGGCGTACTCGATGATCTTGTCGGCGGGGTCGAATCTGCCGAGCTCATCGAGACCGAGAGACTTCACAGCGATCTTGATCAGTTCGGCATCGGACACACCTGTGGACCGCTTCTGCTTGCGCAAGAAATAACGACCCGCGTCCAGAACCGCCTGGAGGGGCATCAAACCAACGAGCTCCGAACCGGTGACCCGGATGCCGCGATCACTTGCACGGTCGCACACCTCGTCGAAAGCCACGTGTACCGGTGTGGCATCGATGTCGGTGATATTCATCGATATCTGAGCAACCCCGTACTCCTCGATGTACCAGCCGATCGCCTTGACACCTTTCAGGGATCCTGGTGTCCACACCTTGTCGCCATTGTCGTCCAGAACGATCTCTCCTGTGACGGGATCGCCGGTTCGTTTCACCCGTCCCCGCTCACGTACGTCGTATGCGATCGCGTTCGCACGTCTCGTCGATGTCGTGTTGAGATTGATGTTGTACGCGACAAGGAACCCGCGTGCCCCAACGGCGGTAGCACCTGAACGAGCGTTGAACACCTTCGGACCGAAGTCAGGTTCCCACGCTGGATCTGCGAGGCGTGCGGCGAGGCCTTCGTACTCTCCCTCCCGGACATCTGCGAGGTTGCGGCGCTCGGGGCACGTTGCGGCGTTCTCGTAGCAATAGACGGTGAGACCAACCTCATCACCAAGCCGAGCAGCCAGCGTGCGAGCGTACGCCGCGGCTTCGTCCATGGTGACACCGGACACCGGAACAAGCGGGCACACATCCATCGCACCGAAACGAGGGTGTTCGCCCGAGTGCGCCGCCATATCGATCAGTTCGGCCGCTTTGGCCCCAGCGATAACGGCTGCATCGATGACGGCCTCGGGGGTACCAACGAAGGTGACGACCGTTCGGTTGGTTGCGTAGCCGGGGTCGACATCGAGCAACTTCACGCCATCAACGGCTTCGATTCGGTCCGTGATGGCGTCGATGACGTCTTGGTCGCGGCCCTCGCTGAAATTCGGAACGCAGCTGATCAGTCTCTCGCTTGTTGTGCTCATCAGTACCTCTTAACGCCGATCACCTTGTGCACTTCGCGCATGTACGAGGATGCCATATCTCGAGCCTCGACACCGGCATCGTGGAGTACCTGTCGGACGTCACCGTTGTTGAGGGCCTTGTACGCAGTCTTGAAGGGCGCAAGCTCCTCGACCACCGCATCGGCCACGGCATCCTTGAACGCCCCGTAGCCACCGTTCGCGTGCTCTTCGACAAGATCATCGACCGAGCGCCGTGTACACGCTGCCATGATCTCAAGCAGGTTCGAGATGCCAGGCTTCTGATCGATGTCGTACCGGACCTCGGGATCACTGTCCGTGACGGCTGATCGGATCCGTTTCCGAATCACATCGGGGTCATCGAGGATCGCAACCCTGGATTTGATCTGGGGGTCCGATTTCGACATCTTATTGTGCGGCTCTGTCAGCGACATCACCCGTGACGACACCTCCGGAAAGTACCCCTCGGGTATCGGGAACACGTCTCCGAACCGGTTGTTGAATCGTTCGGCAAGATCCCTCGTCATCTCCATGTGCTGACGCTGATCATCCCCAATCGGAACGAGGTTGGCTCTGTACAGCAAGATGTCCGCTGCCATCAACACCGGGTAGGAGTAGAGACCGAGATTCGGAGAGGATCCCATTTCTGTCTTGTCCTTGAACTGGGTCATGCGATTCAGCACACCCATGGGGGTCATCGTGCCGAGTATCCAAGCGAGTTCTGCATGTCCAGGCACCTGGCTCTGGGTATACAACAGCGACCTCTCAGGATCGACACCAAGAGCGAGCAAGATCCTGGCAGTGTCGATTCGTGCAGCCTCGAGTTTCCCCGGTTCGTAGTCCACCGTCATCGCATGGAGGTCGACGATGCAGTAGATAGTCTCGAATGAATCCTGGAGTTCTACCCAGTTCCGGAACGCGCCGAGATAGTTGCCAAGGTGTATGTTGCCCGTTGGCTGTACACCCGAGAAGATGCGCTGCCTGGCTGTTGCGGTCAAGGTGTTCTCCTCACAGAGGTTCATGAACCCTGATGCGAATCGGTTGTTCTCCGACCGTCAGGTCACGCCGGAACGTTACCCGCGGACGCGACGAGAAGTGAACTCACGAACCGTTCGATCTCGTCCCGCAGAACGGGATCGTTATCAGCGATACGTGACCGCGCCTTCCCAACACCAAGTGGGGGGACCTCATGGTTCACCCTCAGGGAAGCCATGATCACCGACAGCACCTTCAGGCCCGATGTGCCTCCTCCGGAACCGGGCGTCGCGCTCATGAGTCCGACGGTCTTGTTCTCAAGCGGACGCTTCGAGACCCTCGTCACCCAGTCGATCGCGTTCTTGAGGAGTGGCGTGGGCGCACCGTTGTACTCAGGACTCACCAAAACGACGATCTCAGAAGCAACGAGCACGTCGTGAAGCCTCGCGGCGGCATCGGGTACACCGACCTCGTCCTCACAGTCACCGTCGTACATGGGCATCGCGAAATCATCGAGGTGCACCACCGTCGCAACACAACCAAGATCTGTTGCGATCGCCGCTGAGAGCTCGGCAAGAGCCACATTTACAGAATCTGCGCGGCGAGACCCTGGCACGAAAGCGATACTGCGCTCCTGACGACCCATCGGATCGGGTATCTCCGAAAGTGATTCATCCATACGACCGCAACACTACAGGGCAGCCAGATCACCCCTGTCGGGGAATGTCTCGCTTTGACCTCGGCCGGATCATGGTGCATACTCGGTACAAGATGAACACGCATTCGGCCACAGCCATCATTATCACCTAGGCGTACACGTCACAGACGTGTGCGCTTGTGAACCCTCCCTCGTGGAGGGTTCTTCCGTTGAAGGACACACGATGAAACAAGCAATTGAGATCTACGACACGACCCTACGCGACGGGACGCAGCAGGAGGGGATCTCCCTCACCGCAAAGGACAAGCTCGCGATCTGCGGTCTTCTCGATGATCTTGGCGTTGCGTATGTGGAGGGCGGTTGGCCAGGGGCGAACCCCAAGGACGACGAGTTCTTCGCCAGGGCTCGCACCGAACTCGATCTGAAGACGGCGCAACTCGTCGCGTTCGGATCGACGCGAAGGGCCGGGGTGAAGCCGGGCGACGACGAACAGGTACAACGTCTACTCGCCGCAGACACCGGCACCGTATGTCTCGTCGGCAAAGCCTGGGACTACCACATCGACCATGCGCTCCGGGTGTCCCACGACGAGGCGGTCGCCATGGTTGCGGACACGGTTTCATTTTTCCGTTCAGAAGGACGCGAGGTGTTCTTCGATGCTGAACATTTCTTCGATGGCTATCGATCCAACCCGGATCTGGCAACGGCGATCCTGACTGCTGCTCATGAGGCCGGTGCGAGCCGTCTGGTGCTCTGCGACACGAACGGTGGCTTCCTCACTGACGAAGTCGAACGCACGATCGGTGAGGTGACAGAACGCATCCCGGACGGAACCTTCGGGTGCCATTTCCACAACGACTCAGGTCTCGCAGTCGGCAACACACTTACAGCCGTGAAAGGAGGAGTAACCCAGGTGCAGGGGTGTATCAACGGGTACGGCGAGCGAACCGGCAATGCCGACCTGTGCTCGGTGATCCCGAACCTCACATTGAAGATGGGGGTCGAATCGATTCCTGAGGACAGATTGTCCCGACTCACCACCGTGTCGCATCACATCGCTGAGGTGATCAACCTCACGCTGAACCCTCACCTCCCGTACGTCGGTTCATCCGCGTTCACCCACAAGGCAGGATTGCACACCTCAGCCCTGGCAAAACGATCCGATGCCTACGAGCACCTCGACCCATCAACCATCGGGAATACAACTCGCATGGTCGTTTCCGAACTCGCGGGTCGATCAACTGTTGTTGCGAAGGCATCCGAGTTCGGCCTCGATCTAACACCAGAGGATGCCCAGCGGATAGTCGACACGATCAAGGAGTACGAACATGCTGGCTATCAGTTCGAGGCCGCTGGAGGCTCGTTCGAGCTGCTCGCTCGTCGAGCGCTCGGGTGGGAGCAGGATCTCTTCGAGGTCGAGTCCTACAGAGTTTTCGTAGAGCAACGCGCCGGTGAGGTCATCGCTGAGGCGACTGTGAAGGCACACGTCGGTGACCAGCGCATCGTCTCCACGCGCGAAGGTGATGGACCCGTATCAGCGATGGACCGCGCCTTGCGGGCGGCGCTGCGCGACTCCTATCCATCGATCGACGACATCAAGTTGACCGACTACCGGGTGAGGGATCTCGACAGTTCCGAGGGATCCAGCGCACGAGTCCGGGTGCTGACTACACACGCCGATGCCGATTCGTCGTGGGGATGCATCGGTGTTCACCAGAACATCATCGATGCATCGTGGACCGCTGTCTCGGATGGTCTCCTCATCGGACTCATGCGAGCACAACGAAGGGCCGAGATCGCCTGAGACCACAGGAGTCTGCTTCGAGGTCGATCGTCGTGTGCCATGCTGGGACACGACGACTGGAGTGAAGTGACTCGACCGATTTCATCTCAGGACCTGTGGAACCTCAAGCGAGTGGGACAACCCGAACATATTCCGAACTCGAAGAGCGTCGTGGTTGCTGTGTCCGGGTTCCCTGACGGCGAAGACGCAACGAGCCAGCTGTTCACGGTCGATCGAGATGGCGTGACACAACCACTGACGTCCCAGCATCGCCACGCCTCCTCCCCGTCTCCCGACGCTGCGGGCCGGCGTATAGCGTTTCTCTCCAAGATCGGAGATGACAAGGCTCAGGTTCACGTCATCGATATCGACGGTGGAGAGGCAAGCCGTCTCACGGCTCTCCCCCTTGGCGTGCGCTACGTCACATGGATCCCCAACGGAGAGTCCTTGATCGTCGTGGCGCCGCTCCTGCGGGGATTCCCGGGAGTCTCCGAGACGCAGGATGAGCTGGAATCTCGCGATGGTCGCCCGAGACCTGTGGTTACGGAAGATCGTGTCTTCCGCCACTGGAAACGATGGCTTGCTGGTGACACGATCGATCATGTCTTTCGGATCGATATCGCCGATGGCTCAGTTCACCATCTCACAGAGGGTCTCGACCGGCTGATCGGCCTCAGCGAGTTCGCCGATTCACTCACGGTTACACCGGACAGCGCAACGGTCATCCTCACCCTCGACGACGACACCGAGCCATGGAACCACATCAGTTTCTCCCTGTACTCGCTTCCGGTCCAGGGTGGTGCGATGACCGTTATCCCTACAGGTGACTCAGCGAGTACAACCCGGCCGCGCGTCTCTCCGGATGGCACGATGCTCATCTACGGAGCCCAATACGAGCGCGACTACTACGCGGACCACGTGCGTATCGTTTCGCATCACCTTCCGACCGGCACAGAGACGATCTTGACCGCAGGGTGGGATCGTTCGTGTGCTGGGTGGGAGTTCATCGGCAACGAAGAACTGGTGCTCCACGCCGAGGATGAGGGGCACATCCGTATCTTCACTATGTCGCTCGACCCAGGGGACCCGATTCCGCAGACCTCCGGCGGCTCGAACCATGGCCCGCGGCCAGGCCTCGACTGCTTCTGGCATCGTTCCGAATCCATGCATCAGCCTCCCGAAATCGCGTTCACCTGTGGAGGACATACGAACGTCATATCTGCGTTCAACGAAGACGCCCTGGGCGAACTCGAACTCCGTCCGGCGGAGGAGATCCGGTTCACGGGCTCGGACAACAACCAGATACAGGCGTTCGTGGTTGAGCCCCCTCGCTTCGACCCTTCCCGCACATGGCCGCTCCTTCAGAACGTTCACGGCGGACCCCACAATGGGGTGATGGACGCCTGGAGTTGGCGGTGGAACACTCAGGTAATGGCGGCCGCGGGATACGTCGTCGTGTCGGTCAACTTCCACGGGTCATCGTCGTTCGGTGATAGCTTCACGCGAAGCATTCGAGGCGCTTGGGGTGACAAGCCGGGGAAAGACATCGATGCAGCGACCAACCATCTCCTCGATCGCGGGTACATCGATTCCTCTCGGATGGCGATAGCTGGCGGTTCCTACGGTGGATATTTGGTGACCTGGATCACAACGCAGACCGACCGGTACAAGACCTCCATCTGCCACGCCGGTGTCACGGATCTCCTCGGTCAGTGGGCATCTGATGTCACCGCAGGTCGAGAGTCCGCTGTTGGCGGCGTGCCATGGAAGGACATGGACGCCGTTCAACGATGGAGTCCGATGGCACATGCGCATGACATCACCACACCGACACTTGTGATCCACGGCGAAGATGACTACCGGGTGGTTGTCACCCAGGGTCTTGTCCTTTACGGAGTACTGAAGGCCAAGGACGTTCCAGCGAGGCTCGTGTATTTTCCCGACGAGGGACACTGGATCGAAACTCGCCGCAACGCCGAGCTGTGGTGGAGCGAGTTCCTTGCGTGGCTGAACCGCTGGGTCGCGCCAGGAGCTACGCCGTAACCTCTGGCCGATCAATCTGAGGCGCTTCTCGCGCCAACCGTGTTGGTGGTAGCGCACGGTCGTGCGAAGCTATAGACATGGAGCGCGAACGTGAAGAAGCATCGAAGGTCCGGCCTCCACTCGAAGTGTCGGAGGCCAGAGGACTTCGTCTCGGTCCCGTGGGCACTACGGCGGCTATAGCCGCGATAGCGTCGCTTCTCGTCGCAGTAGCACTCGCGATCATCATCCCCGGCATCGTTGAGCGACACCTCCTCGCCGGTACCGCAGAGTCGATCCAGACGACCGTAAACGACATTGCAGAATCGATCCGACCGAGTGACAGCCTCAACGCTCAGGACGTCGAGAAGCTCCAAACAGAAGTGGAACACTCCCTACTCGGACGGGAGATCGTTCGTGTGAAGATATGGGATCGGACGGGAACCATAATCGTTTCGGATGAGGCGCGACTCATCGGCCTCACCTTTGAAATGTCAGACGATCTGCTCGCCGCGTTCAGTGGGGAGGTGATCTACGAGGAGCCCGATCTCTCGCGGACGGAGAACGTCTACGAGCGGGACCTCGGGGATCTACGGGAGTACTACGTCCCTGTCGATAGTGGCTCACAGGGTATCGAGATCGTATTCGAGGTGTACGAACTCGCTGCACACGTCGTTGATACAGTCGACGAGATTCGATATGCGATCTGGGTGGCACTCGGCATAGGGGCAATCGTCCTCCTCGGTGCGCTTGGTGCCGCCGCTGTGACCAACGCGCGCGTCGAGAAGGACCGGCGAGACCGGTCACGGAGGTTGATAGGCCAGCTCATCGAGGTTCGTGAGAAGGAGCGAACCCGCATTGTCGGCTCACTGCATGACGACATCGGCCAGCCGCTGTACAGGATCATGTTCGGTCTCCAGGCGAGTAAAGGCATGATCGAGCCCGGATCACCAGTTGACGACGAGTTGACCAAACTCGACCAACTCGTGCGAGACGTCGATACAACGTTGCGATCGGAACTGACAGCTCTCCGACAGGAACCGGGAGTAGAGATCGATCTCGAATCTGCCCTTATTGAGTTGGTCGAGGTGGTCGAAGGAGAAACAGATCTCGACATCGATTTCATAGCCGACGTCGATGCGGTCCTGCCGCTTGCACATCGGGCAACGTTGTACAGCGCAACAAAGGAAGCTCTCACCAACGTCGGCCGTCACGCCCACGCCGACACGGTCATGGTCCGTCTCGTTGAGGGAGGGGACTCGACGATGATCGAGGTGGTTGACAACGGCTCGGGTACGATGGGCCCTCCCGGCCTGGGTCTGACGACGACCCGCGATCGGCTCGAGGCCATCGGAGGCGGTATCCTGGTATCCGATGCCAGGGGTGGCGGCACACGGTTCGTCGCCTGGGTTCCCAACGGAGGCGAGCACGCGGAATGATCAGGATCGCAATCGCTGATGACCACAGGATCATCCGTGAAGGGCTCGACCTCATTCTCGCGTCAGCAGAGCACATCGAGATCGTGGGCCAGGCCGAAGACGGTCCCGCCCTGATACAGCTACTCGAAACCAGCGAGGTTGACGTCGTGTTGCTCGATGTCCGAATGCCGAACATGACGGGTCTCGAGATCCTGGCCCGCATCACCGAACTCGGAATACAAGTCGGCGTGCTCATGCTGAGCATGTACGGTGATCCTGTCTACGTCAGCAGAGCGATCGAACTTGGAGCATCAGGGTACGTTCTCAAGAGTGTCGGCCAGGACGAGTTGGTGACTGCAATCGAAACCGTGGCACGTGGCAAGAACTACTTTCAGGCAGAAGTGAGCGGTCCCCTCGTCTCGAGGATGGTCGGAATCGATCCCGTTGGTCCCGTCGGCGATATGACAGTCGAGCAGATTCAGATGCTGCAGCTCCTAGCCGACGGAGCTGATAACGCCGCGATAGCGACAGCACTATCCATCAGCGGAGCCACAACGAAGACGAAACTGCGCGGTATCTATGCATCTCTCGGGGTGCAACGACGCTCCGAGGCAGTTGCCGTTGCAATGAGGCTCGGCTTGATCACCTGACACCCCTGAGGTTTGTAGCACCCCCTCTTCGGCTCTCATTCGTCGTCCGGTGATGGCGCGCTACAGACGTGAACCTGCCACGCATGCGACGCTGGCAAGGATCCGGACGCACCGACATCGGCGGTCTTCGCTAGTCACAGATGGACAGCGGTGGTATATTTCCAGAATACCGTACTAAGGAACTCAGTAATGAGACGGATCGAAGATGTACAACGTCGATGGTGGCAGTACAAGAGAACCTGGTTCCTCGGGATCCCTGCCCTGGTGGTACTGGGCGCTGTAGGCATGTACGCATGGGGAACCTCTCAGCCGAAGCCGGCGGGATTCGCGCCAACCGTCAACGCCACCTCTGGACCCTCGGACGTCGCAGCAGGATCGAGCATCGAAGCGTCACCGGATGACGAACCTCCAATGGCCGAAGCAGATAGCCCCCAAAGCGATCTCCCCTCCGCCGGTCTGGCGGAGCCCGTGGTCGAACCGATCCGCTACACCGTTGATGCCCGAAGCAAGGAGGACTGGATTCTGTTCGACTTCGACACGGGAGATGTCGTCCACGGCGATTTTGCCGATCCAGCGTGGGACATCGCTCTCCAACGGACCAACCTGCTCACGAACTCTGGCGTGACCAACGCATCGGGTCCAGGGGGTGCGATCGATCTCGGCGAGGTACTCCTGACTGATGCGGTGGCGCCAGAATTCGCCACGTTCGCCGTCGATGTACTCGGAGGGGAAGACGAGGATGAGCCAGAGAATCCGGAGATCGGCGGCTGGTACAAGTACTCGTTCATCAGACACGTCATAAGTGTGAAACCAAACACGTACGTTATCCGGACCGGCGAGGACCGCGACGTGCTGCTCCAGTTCGATTCCTACTACTGCGAGGACGAGGAACCGGCATGCATTACGTTCCAGTACCTGATGATCCCCAAGGTCGCCGATTCAGCCTCGTAGCGGCTGGCACAGCCCACGATCGCAGTTCTCCACCTCACTCTGACAGCACTGAGAAGACCCCGGGATGCGGATCGAATTGCCGCACCCGCAAGCCACAGCCCCTCACGCACTCTCGATCGTGCTCGCTCCGACCGCCAGGGCCAATCGGCACCGTTTGCGATGGCCGAAAGGGTCACGTCGCACGATCCGAAGGACTTCGATAACGGTACCCACGCCACTGCTGGCGATCCGGCATCTGTCGTACGTTGTCCCCATGACACAAACCGCACGACAATCGTGGCGGACTGACCAGGAGGACAATGACATGCGGACCAAGAGCAGATGGCTCGTGGTTGTATTCGTTCTATCGCTCGTAGCTGCAGCGTGTACCAGTTCTAGCGATGAAGACACGACGACTACGGCAGCAGCGATCACGACCACATCAACGACGCTGGGGTCAACAACTACCGAAGCGCCCCCTGCAACGGAGGCACCGCCCGCAACGGAGGCGCCGGCAGAGGAACCAGAGGAAGAGGACCTCGGACGCACTCTGGACGCTCCAGCGGCCGCGATCACCATCGATGGCGACTCTTCGGACTGGGCATTGGTCCCGGGACTGGCAACCACTCTCGAGCCGATCGAAGCCGAAGCTGGCGAACCGATCGACAACCGGGACATCACCGTCAAGATGGCGCACGACGAAGAGAACGTCTACGCGCTCGTGACTGTTGAAGATGACTACAACTGGAACGCAGACGATGCGAAGCTCTCGGCCGCCTTTGCGATGTTGTTCCCCGTCGATACCGGCGGCCCACACATGGGCGCCGACGACGAAGAAGGCGAAGTCTCAACCGGTATGGTCGACATCTGGCACTGGGAACTCGAGTGCGCAGCGGGCACCGAGACAGGCGGAGCCGTTGGTCCCGCTGGTGACGGCAAGGATCCGGGCAACGACGCCAACTGCAACTTCGATGACGAGTGGGCAACTGACGCTGAGACCCGCGAGGACGACAACACGGCAACGGGCGAGAACAGCCTGCTCGGCGTGTGGTCACATTCCACACCCACCGAAGATGCGCAGGGAATCTGGTCGTTCGAGATGTCCCGACCCCTCCAGACAGGTGACGAGCAGGATGCACAGTTCACCGTTGGTGAGCCGACGCTGCTTGCCATCGCGTACTGGGACCCCGATTTCGGGCCAGACGGATGGGAAGACGACACACACGTGCAGTCCGCCAACCAGGAATGGATCGAGGTCAACTTGATCTCAACCCCAGCCGAAGAAGCCATGTCACGCTCAGTTGACGCACCTGTCGCGGCGATCACCGTCGACGGAAACCCATCAGATTGGGCAGGTGTGCCCGGGTTGGCGACAACACTCGAGCCGATCGTCGCTGAGGCCGGAGAACCGATCGACAACAGAGACATCACAATCAAGGTGGCCCACGACGACCAGAACCTCTATGCGATGCTCACCGTCGTTGACGACTACAACTGGAATCCCGACGACGCGAAACTCTCGGCTGCGCTCGGCTTGATGTTCCCTGTCGACACCGGCGGCCCCCACATGGGCGCTGACGATGTGGAGGGTGAGGTTTCAGCTGGCATGGTCGATATCTGGCACTGGGAACTCGAATGTGCAGCGGGTGCGGAGTCCGGTGGATCCGTGAATCCACCAGGTGATGGCAAGGATCCGGGCAACGACTCAGTCTGCAACTACGACGACGAGTGGGCGACAGACGCCGAGACACGCGAGGACGACAACGGCGCCGGTGCTGAGAACAGCTTGCTCGGCGTGTGGTCACACTCCAACCCGACCGATGACTCGGCTGGTACCTGGTACTTCGAGACGTCCCGTCCGCTCCAGACCGACGACGAGCAAGATGCACAGTTCACGGTCGGTGAATCGACCATGCTCGCAATCGCGTACTGGGATCCGGACTTCGGACCGGACGGTTGGGAGGACGACACCCACGCACAGTCCTCCAACCAGGGATGGATCCAGATCAACCTCGGCTAGTCCCGTGCGATCGCCCTCAACTGCCCGTGGGGAATTCCCCTGATCTCCACGGGCACACAGGGTCCGGCACTCGTAGCCACAGGAACCAGGAGAGGCATGTGAGAAAGAAACCCGCGAAGCCAGCGAGCCAGGAACCCAACTCCCTCGACGTTGTGGACCG
Source organism: Actinomycetes bacterium (assembly GCA_023336815.1). GTDB lineage: Bacteria > Actinomycetota > Acidimicrobiia > Spongiisociales > UBA5794 > JAMBLL01. The sequence goes on along the minus strand of JAMBLJ010000164.1, from coordinate 15,370 downwards.
GAGGCATGCGCTCAAGTATCTCGGCATCGGAGCGATCGGAGCTGTGCCTCTCATGGCCTCCGCTCGGCTCATGGATGGGCTCGTTCGAGACGTAGTGAAGGGCAGCCAGACGGATGTCCAGGCGGCCGATCCCGGCCCGGCCACCACGAAGTCCGGACGTATCCGGCAGTGGTCGATGATCATCGATCTGAAGAACTGTGATGGATGTCAAAGCCAGGGCACGCCACCACAATGCACAACTGCCTGCATCGAAGGTCATCTCGCCCCACAACCCATGGAATGGATAGAAGTCTACGAGGCAGAACTTGCCGCAGGCGGGACACAGTTCATCCCAACACCATGCCAGCAATGTGAGAACCCACCCTGCGTGAAGGTGTGCCCCGTCGGCGCAACATTCCCCACTCCCGAGGGGACGGTCTTGATCGACCAGGAGCGCTGCATCGGCTGTCGCATCTGTATGGCAGCATGTCCATACGATCGACGGTTCTTCAACTGGGGCACACCACCGATACCGCCCGAAGCTGCACTCGCGGACTACGACGCCGACGTTCAGGTCCCGGCAAGCCGTGGAACCGTGATGAAGTGTGATTTCTGCCCGGACATGGTGCGAGACGGCACGCTGCCGTTTTGCGTTCAGGCTTGCCCGAACGATGCGATCTGGTACGGCGACCTCGAAGAAGACATCGCGACGAATGGTCGAACGATCGTGAAGGCATCGAAGCTCATGGCGGAGAACTCTGCATACCGGCTGAAAGAGCACCTCGGCACGAAGCCAAGGGTCTACTACCTGCCAGGGCACGGCGAATCCGTGGGTCGCGACGCTCGAGACGAAGGCCGCATACCAACCGAATGGCCGTGGATCGAGCGGGCCGAAGGAGCAGCGACATGGACACGCTGACGATCTGGCGGGAACGATTGATCTCCAAGACGACCAAGCCGACACTGCACACGACGTATCGGTACTGGATCTGGTTGAGTTTCCTTATCCTGATCGTCGGGAACGGTGCGTACCAGTACTCCAAGCAATGGCGCTACGGATTGGTTGTCACGGATATGCGAGATCGCATTTCGTGGGGGCTCTACATCACCGCATTCGTGTTCTTCATCGGGATCAGCCATGCCGGGACGTTGATCTCAGCGATCCTGAGGGCGTCGAAGGCCAGCTGGCGAGCGCCGGTTACCCGGATCGCCGAGTTCATAACGGCAGTCGCCCTCCTGGTAGGAGCGTCATTCGTTCTCATCGACATGGGTCGACCCGAACGGATCTTCAACGTTTACCTGTTCGGCCGCTGGCAGTCGCCAATCATGTGGGATGTCATGGCGATCACCACCTACCTGACCGCCAGCATCATCTATCTGTACGCACCGATGATCCCCGATCTCGCTCTTTTCAGGGATCGGTTGTCCGACAAGGTGGGGCGATTTCGGCGATACATCTACGAGACTCTGGCCATCGACTGGATCGGTACACCGAAGCAGCTCCGACTGCTCGGCAAAGCGATCTCGATCATGATGTTGATCATCATCCCGATCGCCGTATCGGTTCACACCGTCGTTTCGTGGATCTTCTCGATGACGCTTCGCTCGGGTTGGAACAGCAGCATCTTCGGCGTTCTCTTCGTTGCCGGGGCCATCTTCAGCGGTGTAGCGACACTGATCCTTGTTATGGCTGTCCTTCGACGGATCTATCACTGGGAGGAGTACCTCACCCAGAAGCACTTCCTCTACCTCGGCTATCTCCTGGCCGCTTTCGGCGCCTTCATGGTGTATGTCAACATCAACGAGTACCTCACCGAAGGATTCAAACTCGAGGAAGCGGGAGAGTTCGCCTTCCGACAGTTGTTCATCGAGGACTTCGCTTTCATGTTCTGGTTCTACATCATCGGCGGACTCCTCGGCCCGGTCGTGCTGATGCTCGTACCGAAAACACGTACGATCACGGGTGTAGTCATCGCTGCGGTGTTGGTTGACGTGGCCATGTTCCTCGAGCGTTACTTCATCGTCGTAACCGGCTTGCGGGTACCGCTCATGCCCTACGAGCCGGCAAGCTACATGCCGACCTTCGTGGAGTGGTCGATCTTCGTTGCGGGCCTCGCCTTCTTCCTCTTGCTCATAACTGTCGCGATCAAGATCTTTCCTATGTTCGCTGTGTGGGAGATGACGGAGGAGCATGAACTCGCGATCTCGCGCATGTCGACAACCGATCAGGACACTGCAGAGTCGGTGACGCAAGGCCACACAATTGGTCACGATGCGCCTCGCCAACCGGATCGTTCTCAGGGAGGTGCGCCATGACCGTCGCCACAAGGGGAACGGCCCGCACCCTGGCCGCAATCTGTGTCCTCGTCGCCGTGGCTGTCATGATCGAACCGGCACTCGCGGCGGGGATCGAGATCTCAGTCGGGGCGCCAGGCACGGTGACCGTCGGCCAGGACGTCGAGATCAAGGCAGTCTTGGTACAAGATGGACAACCGGTCGAAGGCGCCGAGGTTGCTGTTACCTACCAGGCAGCACTCGGAGGAGAGAGCGCTCGGGTCGAGTTGGCTTCAGCCACCACGGACGAGACCGGAACTGCGGTGATGTTCTACCAGCAGCGCGCAGACGACAACGGCGAAATGCAGGTTGTGTACGTCGGGCCCGAAGCCGAGCCCGTGGCTCCGTATACCTTCACCATTGAGGTGAGCCCAAGTGGCGAGCAACTCTATACCAACCAGTCCGGGGTGAGTATCCCCTTCGTGAACGGAGGGCTCGTGATCCTGGTGATATCAGGAGTGTGGTTCTTTATCGCGCTGGCGGCGATCTACATCGTTCGCGTCGGTAGAGCGGGACGAGATGAAACAACCGAACCGGTCACAGCATCGACCGAAGCGGGGTCGATGTGGATCAGTGTGATCCTGGCAACGGCTGCGATCGTCACCGCTACCGGAATGGTGATCGTCTTCGTCAGGGCACCCGTTGCCAATACCCATCTCACTGACCCCCACTCGTATACCAGAACGCCCATCGCGTACATGGGCACGACGTATCCGTATATCGGATTCGGTCTCGACGACGGTATCGGTACCGAGAGCGGAGATGCCGCGACGGACGGTGGCGTGCTGTACTTCGAGTACGCCTGTGCCTCGTGCCACGGATTGTCCGGTCAAGGTGCGGTCATCGGTCCGGCGCTCATGGACGAAATCGGCTCCTTCGGGAGCTTCAACGAGGATGTCAGAGAAGGTCCAAAGGGAATGCCGGCGTACGACGAGGTAACGATCTCAGACGCGAACCTTCAGAAGATCTATAGCTATCTCACGGAAAGCGGCTAGACCGACCCGGGCCCGCCCGGCACCGGAAGCCTCACCTCAACGGTTGTTCCCAGATCGTGATGGGATACAACCCCAAGTTCACCACCTGCTCGCTTCGTCCTCGTCCTCATGTTCGTAAGGCCAAGACCCCAGGGTGCAGTGGCAACTTCGAATCCGTGCCCGTTGTCGGTGACGGATAGGAACAAAGACCGTTCGTCGGCTGAAAGCGAAACATCGATCGAAGTGGACCCTGAATGGCGGAGAGCATTCGATACAGCCTCACGAACGATCTGGAGAACATCGTCGATCATCGATATGTCGAGTTCCGGTATCTCGCCCTTCACGTGAAGCTCAGGGCGAACTGCATAGGGACTGCCAAGTCGCACGACGAGGTCGGAGATCTCCTCTGCAAGGCTGCCCCTCCTGGGGAGGTCGCCGTGCAGGTCGTAGATCAACCGCCTCAGTTCGGAGATCGATGCATCGATAGCGACGGCCGCGCCGTCGAGCGCGGCCTGAAGGGCAGGATCTTTTCTTGCTGCATCGGAACGCAGCTGGAGATCGAGTCCGACGGCGAAGAGGTTCTGGATGATCGAATCGTGCACGTCCCGAGCGATACGATCTCGATCAGCCATGACGGCTCGCTCGCGGAGCTCATCCGACATGCGGATCGAATCGATTCCCGCACCCGCCGCGGCAGCGATCGCTTTCATCGATATCTCGTCTTGCATATCGAAACCAGATCGTTCGCGCGTCACGTACAGATTCCCGAAGGTCTTGCCCCGCACCTTCACGGGAACACCGAGAAAGGACGACATATCTGGATGTCCGGTCGGCATACCGGAAAACCCTGCGTGCTCTTTGACATCGTCGGTACGCACCACCATCCCGTGGCGTGTGATGTCTCCGAGCAACCCACGACCAACGGGTGGTCCTTCGATCATCTCCGTTGCATCGCTCGACATACCTCTGTGGTGAAACTCGATGATTCGGCCGTGGTCGTTCACCACGCCGAGCGCACCGAACTCAGCCTGCGTGAGTTCCATGGCGGCGTCGATCGTGTCTTCGAGCAATGACTGCATCTCTACGTGCTCGATCAAGGACGACGCCCGCTCGATGACGCGCACCAGCCCATCGCTTCTGTCGGACGATTCCATCACGTGCCCACGATAGGCATCTGGGTGTCGCACATCTTCCGATATGCTGGAGGGGTGACCAAGGACAAACTCCGTGTGGTAGTCATCGACGACCACAACGTGGTGCGTGCTGGCCTGCGAGCTCTCTTCGATGGGGACGAGCACCTCGAGGTTGTCGGCGAAGCCAGTACCGCCGAAGAAGCCATCCGGCGAGTTGGGCTCGAAACGCCCGACGTGGCCGTTCTCGATGTCCGACTCCCGGATAGTTCAGGTCTCGACGTCTGTCGAAAGATCCGGGCTGGTTGGCCGAATACGCAGGTGCTCATCCTCACGTCCTACGCAGACAACGATGCCCTCATCGAAGCGTTCGATGCTGGGGCCGCGGGCTATGTGCTCAAGCGCGTCGATGCCGATGGCCTCATCGATGCCGTCATCAGAGCCGGTAGAGGCGAAAGGATGTTCGGTGAAGCTCTCGACGCGGCACTTGCAAACCGCATCAGATCGGGAGGCGACCCTGGTGATGGGTTGAGTGTCCTCAGCCTGCAAGAACGCAAGGTGCTCGACCTGATCGCTCAGGGAATGTCAAACAAGCAGATCGCAGCCGAGATGTTCCTTTCGGACAAGACGGTCAAGAACTATGTTTCTCACATCCTGACGAAACTCGAGATGTCGTCGCGGACCGAGGCTGCAGCGTTCGCGGTCGAACAAGCCGCACGTCGGAGCATGCGATACCCCGCTGAGGAGTGGTCAACCACTTCACGGGACCACTGACAATTCCGGCAACTCCGGCGTACCTGTCCGAGCGTTGTCTGTCTCGTACCGGATCTGTGGACCCTCGCGGGGTCAAGGACGAGGGACAGCAAGCGATGCACCGACTACAGAACACTGCGAGCCTGAAACGTATGGCATCAGGCCAGCTCGTCGATCAGCTCCAGCAGCCGATCCACATGTGCGAGCTCGGTCGTCGCCTGTCCCACAGAAACCCTCACGAACCACATCTCGTCGATGTGTGATGGTGTGACAGCAACTTCACCGCTCGCGTTCAAGGCAGCGCCGAGGGACCGCGTAGCATCGTTGCCCCCAAGATGACGGAAGCAGACAAGCCCGAACGGATGCGCTGCCACGAGCTCGAACCGGTCGTCCCTCTCGATCCAGCTGGCAACATGATCCGCGAGACGAACGTGCTCGCGAACCATGGTCTGGATGCCTTCTACACCGTAGGACCGAATCACCCACCACAGCTTCAGGGCTCTAAACCGACGGCCAAGAGGAACGTGCCAGTCCCGGTAGTCGATCACGGACCCGGCATCAGATGCTTCGTTCCTCAGGTACGGGGGAAGGATGCTCATCGTCTCGATGAGCGGTTTCCTGTCGGCAACCCACAACACGTTGCAGTCGAAGTTCACCATCATCCACTTGTGCGGGTTGAACGTGTAACTGTCCGCCATCTCGAGCCCATCCTGGTGATGCCGGAACTCCTCACACACCATTGCAGTACCCGCATAGGCTGCATCCACGTGATGCCACATCCCGGTTCTTTCCGCGATCTCGCCGATCGCACGGATCGGGTCAACAGCGGTCGTTGCCGTCGTGCCGATCGCGCTGACGACACAGATCGGTGTGCGTCCCGCGGCGATGTCAGCAGCGATCGAGCGCTCGAGCGCGTGCACGTCCATCGCAAAGTCGGCATCTGTCTGCACCTTGACACAGTGCCCGATACCCGCAACGGTGCATCCCTTCTCGATCGATGAGTGAGCCTGGTCCGAGACGTACACAACCATATCCTCGGCTGGCACGCCGTCCGATCTTGTGTGCCTGGAGACGACAAGAGCGGCATGAGTCGCGTCAGATGCACTCATCTGGATCACACCGCCGCCCGGACCATCCGATCTCCATGATGTCGGGAGGCCGAGCATCTCGACGAGCCAATCGAGCACTCTGACCTCGATCTCGGTAACGGCCGGAGACGTCGACCAGAGCATGCCCTGCACACCAAGACCGGCTGAGACGAACTCGGCGAGAACCGAAGGTGGAGAACTGTTGGCTGGGAAGTATGCGAACCAGCCTGGAGACTGCCAATGGGTGATCCCTGGCATCACGACACGGTCAAGGTCCGTCATAAGGTCGCTGAAAGGCTCGGCACGGTCGGGTGCGTGGTCGGGCAACAACGCTGAAATGTCGCCGGGCTCGGCAGTCGAGAGTACAGGGTACGAATCCACGTTCTCGAGGTAGTCAGCGATCCAATCCACAACGGCATACCCGTTCTCGCGGAATTCATCTGGTGTCATGTGAGAGTCCATCGCGCCATATTCCCACATCCTGCCGTCGTGCGAGTCAGTCGGAAACTCTCACATGGTCGAGCAGTTCCCTGACCATGGACGCGGTGGCACCCCACAGGATCCCTTCATCGAACTCGAAGAACCACAGCGTATGCCCGAACCAGGGGCGGCGCGACCATCTCGTCTCGTCGAGAAGCTCCTTCAGCGTTGGCTCGATGATCACATCCACCTCGCGAGGATCAGCAACGAGTTCAGCGGGGCGTTCGATTCGAGCGACCACGGGGACGATCGGACGATTGCGATCCCTTGTCGTCACAGGCTCGAGGCCACCAAGGATCTCGACAACGGCGTCGTGCGGGAGCCCCACCTCTTCCCAGGCTTCACGCTTGGCGGTCGCTATTGGATCCTCACCCGATTCTCGATGACCCCCGGGAAAGACAATATCTCCCGGGTGGGTAGGCATCGTGTCAGGACGACGGGTCAGTATGACCCTCATATCGTCCGCCTCGTCGAGGTACAGCGGAACCAGAACCGCATACTCGGCCCCCGGCGGATCGGGCACAGCGGGAAGCGATCGGAGTATCGTCCATGGGTCCATTGAGCGAGCTTATCCCGATAGTCTGAACCACATGTCGTCCCACGTCCACAGCCAGCCCCGATATACGAAGCGACTGATGCTCCGTCAGTTTCGAAGACGTGATGTGGGCTCTCTGCACGAGGCGATCTCCGTGTCGCTGATCGATCTCCAACCATGGTTGCCGTGGGTCGACGGGTACGATCGAGGGGTCTCCCAGAGGTTCGTTCGAGAGTCGGTGAGCGCCTGGGCGGAACGGCGGGCGTTCGACTTCACGATCCGGCGTGTCGATGATCTCGACCGACATATCGGTAACGTATCGATATGGTCGATCTCCCAGCAGAATGCTGTTGGTGAGGTTGGCTACTGGATTCGCTCTGACGAAACAGACCATGGGTTCGGTACGGAAGCGACGACGAGGATCGTCCAGGTCGGATTCGAGGAGATGGGCCTCCACAAGGTGCAGCTCCGCATCGCTGTCGACAACGTCCGCTCGGAGAGCATCGCCGAACGCATCGGGTTCGTGCATGAGGGAACGCTCCGTGATGAAGTCAAGGTTGGCAATCGATGGCTTGACCACACTGTCTGGTCGATGCTCGAAGAGGAATGGTGGGTTCAGCGTGATCGCCACAGGGCCGAGGGGACGATTTCTTAGGATCGCTCCCTACCAAAAACCCGGGCGTGGCAGAAGCGGGAGATGACTGAGGTTGACATGACGACGGACCCATACGCACGAATAGCCCCCAGGTACGACCGACTGCTCGAAGGATTCAATGCACCCCTGCGAGCGATCGGCATGAAGATGTTGCCTCCAGAAGCCGGAATGAGGGTGCTCGACGTGGGTTGTGGCACCGGGGCAAATCTCGTGCCGTATATTGAGGCGGGCTGCGAGACGTTCGGTCTCGACGCCTCTGAGGCCATGCTGACCCAGGCACGGAACCGGCTTTCTGGCGCATCGCATCTGACATTGGGCGACGCGGCGAGCATGCCCTACGACGACAACCTGTTCGATATCGTTCGCGCATCCATGTTCCTCCATGAACTGGCACCCGTCGTGACCGATGATGTGATCCGCGAGATGATCCGCGTCACAGCGCCAGGGGGCTCTCTCGTTCTGGTCGACTTCGCTACGGAGGATCTCACCTTGAGGGGCCGTGGCCTTCGTGTTGTATCGATGATCGCCGAACGGATCGCCGGAAGGGAACATCACAGGAACTGCCGGGCCTATCTGGGCGCGGGAGGTATACCAGGCCTCACCGTGGCATCCGCACTGACCGACACTCGTTCGCGCGTCGTCGGTGGGGGAAACATGGGCATCTACGTGCTCGCGAAGGGCCGGGAGTCACGACCCTCCTGACCGCACCACGCGTACCCCAGGTCCGACTGCGCGAAAAGGCGCAATGGAACCCACAGAACGCGATTGTCCGCCGATGCCGTTTGGGAGATGATGTCATCAGGTCGACCATCGGAGGTCATATGCACAAGCACATCACGATCGAGATCGGCATCGACGAGGACGACACAACCACACTGGTACACGCGGTTCTCGACCTACGCGGAGACCATTTCAACGCAACCGGACGGGCCACAAGGAACCCTGCCGACGCATCACGACCAGTCATCGGTGAGGAGCTCGCGCTTGCGAGAGCTCTTGGCTCCCTCGAGGAGCAGATCGTCGACGAGGTTTACGACAAGATCGACGGGTGGACATAGCAGGACTTCGGATTTCAGCCGGGTCTGGCTGTGCGAATCCGTAGTGCGAAGTACGTAGAGGACGCGCGGATCGGTGAGGCTGGTGCGACACGACAGCGTGCGGCGAAGCCTTGTATCACGTAGTACGAGGGCACGGACGCGTGAACTGGCGAACCAGACGCGGCACCCGAAGGTCCACAGTCGCTGATCTTCGCCATACCCGGTGTCGGGAGTCATCCACGATTTGTTGTTGCGCCTTCCCTCCGAGTCGGACTTCGTACTACGTTGTACGTACTTCGAAAACGCTTGGACGCGCGAACTGGCGCCACAGACGCAGACCCAGCCGAACCCCCATTTGCTGAGCTGAGCGCGAGAGAGGGGCACCCGGTGGTGCCCCTCTCTCGTACTACGTGGTACGTACTACCGCAAGCTGTGCTCGCTAGAAGTCCATACCTCCACCGTGTTCGTGACCGCCACCTGGCATCGCAGGAGCATCCTCAGGAAGCTCGGCAACGAGTGCCTCGGTTGTGATCAACAGAGCCGCGATCGATGCAGCGTTCTGCAGCGTTGAACGTGTCACCTTGGCAGGATCGATGATCCCCGCCTTGATGAGGTCTTCGTAGACGCCGGTTGCAGCGTTGAATCCCTCATTGCCTTCGTGCTCGTTCAAGACCTTGTCGACCACAACACCGCCTTCGAAGCCGGCGTTGACAGCGATCTGACGGATCGGCGACTCAAGTGCACGACGGACGATCTGACGACCGGCCTTCCAGTCGTCGCTCTTGCCACGCAGTTTGTCAACAGCACCCTGGCTACGAAGCAGCGCAACACCACCACCGGGGACGATTCCCTCGTCAACGGCGGCACGGGTCGCCTGGATAGCGTCCTCGATGCGGTGCTTCTTTTCCTTGAGCTCCACCTCGGTAGCAGCGCCGACCTTGATGACAGCAACACCCCCACTGAGCTTCGCAAGACGCTCGGAGAGCTTCTCGCTGTCCCAGTCAGAGTCGGAGTTGTCGATCTCCTGGCGGATCTGCTTGACGCGTGCCTCGACGTCGGCCTGTGAGCCAGCGCCTTCGACGATCGTGGTGTCGTCCTTGGAGATGACAACCTTGCGGGCGGTACCCAGCATGTCGAGCGTGACACCGTCGAGCTTGAGGCCAACCTCTTCAGAGATGACCGTTGCTCCCGTAAGGATCGCGATGTCCTGCAACTGGGCCTTGCGACGCTCGCCGAACCCTGGCGCCTTGACGGCGACGGAGTTGAACGTCCCTCGGATCTTGTTGACGACGAGTGTGGCGAGAGCCTCACCCTCGATGTCCTCAGCGATGATCAGCACGGACTTGCCTGACTGCATGACCTTCTCGAGAACGGGGACGAGATCCTGGACGGATCCAATCTTCGAGTTCGCGATCAGGATGTACGGATCATCGAGAACCGCTTCCTGACGGTCAGCATCCGTGATGAAATACGGAGAGATGTAGCCCTTGTCGAACTGCATACCCTCGGTGAACTCAAGGTCCACGCCGAACGTCTGGGAGTCTTCGACGGTGATGACACCCTCGTTACCCACCTTGCGCATCGCGTCAGCGATCGGAAGCCCGATCGCTTCGTCCGCAGCCGAGTTCGAGGCGACGTAGGCGATAGCATCACGATCGTCAGAGCTCACCGGAGTGGCGAGATCCTCGATCGAGACGACAACTGCTTTCACAGCCTCTTCGATCCCCCGACGCATTTCCATCGGGTTCGCCCCTGCGGTCACGAGACGAAGCCCGTCAGCAACCATCGCCTGGGCGATGACTGTTGCGGTCGTCGTGCCGTCACCAGCAACGTCGTTGGTCTTGTTGGCGACCTCTTTAGCGAGCTGTGCACCCATGTTCTCAAACGGGTCGTCGAGCTCGATTTCCTTGGCGATCGTCACACCATCGTTGGTGATAGTGGGTGATCCCCACTTCTTTTCGAGGACGACGTTGCGGCCCTTTGGACCGAGCGTGACCTTCACAGTGTCGGCGAGTTTGTCGACTCCTGCTTGTAGCCCGCGTCGCGCCTCATCATTGAATTTCAGTTCCTTGGCTGCCATGTAGGTATTCCCTCCTAGCCCAGGACGGCGAGCACGTCACGGCTCGAGAGGATCAAGTAATCCTCGCCGTTGTGCTTCACCTCGGTGCCGCCGTACTTCGAATAGAAGACAACATCACCTACGTTGACGTCGACGGGAATTCTCTCCCCGTCCTTGAACTCACCGGGTCCCACAGCGACGACATCACCCAGTTGGGGCTTTTCCTTCGCAGTATCCGGTATAACGAGACCACTCGCTGTGGTGGACTCCTGATCGTCTTGGGGTTTCACGACAATGCGATCGCCCAAAGGCTTCAAATTCATCCGACTTTCTCCTTTACGTCGAGTTAGCAGTCGGTGCTTACGACTGCCAATGATACCGCGTTCTGGCAGTCAGTTCACGCGAGTGCCAGAAAATATTTCAGACAACAGACGATAGATTGCAGACGGTTGCTGAAAGTTCACTCTGCGCCGGCTCGGGCGATCGGAAGAAGCAGACTGATCAGGCTACGCAAGAGTTGGAACGCTGTCCCCCTGTCCCGCTGTCCCGGTAAACGGTGAACGGTGAACGGTGAACATCTTGATCCCTATGAGCTACCAAGGGCACCATCGAGGGCAGACGGATCGACGATGCCAACGACCTCACCCTCTCGCTCCACGACGGCCCTCAGATCAGCACGGTCGGGACGAAGCAGCAGGGTCTCGAGTGGCTCCTCAGATTCGACGACATCCGTCGGTCCGATCTTGACCATGAGCGACTTCACACGTGCCGACGGCCATCGGGAGGGGGCAACGGTGTCGATCTCATCCTGACCGATGACGCCAACAATACGACCATCCACCTCAACCGGCAACGACCGCAGGTCTGGACCGAGGGCGTGCAGGTTGAGCAGGGTCGATACAGTCCAGTCCCCCGACACCGCCTCGGGAGTTGACCGCATAACGTCTGCCACCGTGACTCCATCAAAGGCAGCGCTCAACTCCTCGCGTCGACCCGACGAAGTTGCGGTCTGGGCAAGAAACCACCCACCTGCTATCAGGAAAACGCCGTACGGTTGTCTCCGAACGAAGAGGACAAGGCCGGCACCGATGGTCGCCCAACCAACAACCCGACCGACCGACGTGACGAGACGGGTTGCAGCGACGCGATCTCGAATGTCTGTAGTGAGCACCCCCCGCAGCACCCTGGCACCATCGAGAGGGAACCCGGGGATCAGGTTGAACAGCCCGATGGCCACATTCGCGATCATGAGCAACCATGCCGCCCGACCGACGAGCGATACATCTCCTGCGAACCAGGCAGCCGCCGCGAACACCCCTCCAAGACCGATCGAAACGATGGGCCCCACCGCGGCAACCTCGAATTCGTCTAGGGCGGACGGTTCGCCTGCGATGACCGAATAGCCACCGAACATGTAGAGCCGAGTGCTCCTTACCGGCAGACCTCGACGCTTCGCCATGACAACATGGCTCAACTCATGCACAAGAATCGAAAGAATGACGAGGAGCCCTGCTCCGGCCGCCACCCCGCCTCTGGCAGCAGAACTCCCGGAAACATCCGCGGTACTCAGGTCCACTAGTACGGCGACGGCAAACAACGCAACAAGAATGAATACGGACCCGTCGGCGACGAGCGGAACTCCGAGCGGTCGTCCCAGCCGGATTCCCCCGCTCATGAACCCAACCTGAGACCGGGGAGCACGTCGCCAGTGAGCGGATCGCCGGGTTGGCCTCGCTCCATTCTGTAGGACGCGACACTTGCGATCATCGCGCCGTTGTCGGTACAGAGCGCGGGCTCGGGAACGAATAGACCAACCCCGCGAGCATCGGCCTCCTCAGCGAGTCGTTTTCGTAGTCTCGAATTCGCCAGGACACCACCGCCGCCGCCTACCACTTCAACGCCGGTCGCCTCGACAGCATTGAACGTCTTGGCAACGAGCACGTCGATAATCGCCTCCTGAATGGATGCTGAGACATCAGCACGAGGCGGCAATGTGCCATCCTTTTTGGCCTTCTCGAGATAGGTGACAACCGACGTCTTGAGTCCGGAGAACGAGAAATCGTACGGACGATCTCGCAAAGCGCGCGGAAAGGAGATGGCCTCAGGGTCGCCATCGACAGCATCCTTGTCGATCGCCGGACCGCCTGGGTACCCGAGTCCCATGAAGCGGGCGAGCTTGTCGAAAGCCTCACCCGCGGCATCGTCGATCGTGCCACCGAGCACCTCGTAGTCACCCCACCCCTTGACGTGAACGATCTGGCTGTGACCACCGCTTGCGAGCACAACAACGGCTGGCGGTTCGTATCGCGCAAAGGACAAACGCGGTGCGAAAAGATGGCCCTCCATATGGTCGATGCCATACAGCGGCTTGCCGAGGGAGTACGCCAGCGCCTTTGCAAAGGAGTACCCGACCATCAATGCACCAACGAGCCCCGGGCCCTGAGTGACCGCAACCGCATCGAGTTCATCGGGATGGACCCCAGCCATCGTGAGCGCTTGGTGGACAAGCGGGCGGATCGCTTCGACGTGGGCCCGCGCTGCAACCTCGGGCACGACACCACCAAAGCGTGCATGCAGGTCGACCTGACTCGCCAGAACAGAACTGCGCACCTTCATACCCTCGAGAACGGCCACACCGGTTTCATCACAACTCGTTTCGATGCCAAGAATGAGAGGACCGCTCATGTCGTTGCGTCCTCGATCGCAGCCCGTATCTCGGCGATCCGTTCCTGGTACGCATCGTTGTCGATGTCGGTCGCCCACATCACAAGCGCATCCTCATCCTTGTAGTAGTTCTTTCGCCGTCCGACGGGATCGAATCCGAAGCGTTCGTAGAGCCTTTGGGCTCCGTCGTTGGACACGCGAACTTCGAGTGTCAGGTGCCGCGTGTCCGCATCTCGGGCCACATCGACCAGAGCAAGCATCAGTCTGGTACCGAGATGAGTTCCGCGCGATTGTTCGGCAACAGCGATCGTTGTGATATGCGCGTCATCTTCCACGATGAGGAGCCCGCTGTACCCGAGGATCATCCCTCCTTTGGACGAAGCGACCAAATATCGCCGGTTCCCCATAGCGAGTTCGTCAAAGAAGACGCGGGGTGACCAGGGCTGGTCATATATCTCATTTTCCAGCTCGGCGACAGCGGGGATATCGCCTCGTTCCATGGGACGAATGGTGATGGTCATGACGGCCACGCACCTTCGGACCGAAAGGTCGACCAGTTGATCTGAACATCTGGTTCGCGCATGTACGTCGGCCGGATGTTGTCCGCATCGGTGACCATGCCCTTGCTCGCCTTGCGCGCGGCGATCTCGAGGATCGTCTCTGCCGACGGGTAGCGGGGTCGACCCTTTCTCACCTTGTGGAGACCGGTCCATGTGGCGTCTGGCATTGCTTCCCAGTCGCCTACGACCAGGCTGTCAGACCCCTCGGACTCGAGCAGCGCCTTGAAGTACTCGGGCGAGACAACCTCCGGTGAGCCATCCGGTGCGACGCCCCCTGGCAGCGGTCTGAAAGGAGCGATCGCGAACTGACCACGTCGCATATCGACAACAGGCCAGATACGGCGCCGACCCGTAGCAGCGCGAACTGCGATGACTGTGAGAGACGATACGGTCACCATCGGCGCCCCGACGGCGGCTGCGAAAGCCTGGGCAGTCGCGATCCCTGAACGTAACCCTGTGTACGGCCCAGGACCGATGTCCACGGCAACGATGTCGATGTCACGTGGCTTCCACCCTGCACGAGCGAAACAGAAATCGATCGCAGGCATCAGAAACCCGACGTGGCCGCGGCGATCCACATTCACGGACATACCGGTGACGGACCCGTCGATCCCGATCGCAACCGATGAAGCAGGCGTCGACGTCTCAATCGAGAGAATGTTCACGCGAGGACCGCCAGATTGCGATCCAACCACGAGCCCTCGGGCTGGAACGTGATGTGACGCTTATCGCCGTCCACTTCGAAATGGACCGTGAGACGATCAGCCGGCATGCTGTCCGCTATCGCATCGCCCCACTCGATAAGCACCGCACCATCGATCCCGTCATCCGGCAGCTCGAGGTCATGGAACTCCGCAACCGACCCGATCCGGTATACATCCGCATGGACAAGGGGCAGGAATCCATCGGTGTAGATGCGCGAGATGACAAAGGTCGGGCTGGTGATCTGTTCACGGATGCCAAGTCCCTCTGCAACACCGGACACGAACAGCGTCTTCCCCGCACCGAGACGCCCTGAGAGCAGCACGATATCGCCAGCTGTCAGGAGTGGAGCGAAACGGCGACCGATGGCCATCGTATCGTCAGGCGTCGATGAAGTTATCTCGATGGTCATGGTGGTGT
>JAMBLJ010000163.1 GCA_023336815.1 Actinomycetes bacterium | reverse complement strand
GCGTTTTCGCCTCTCATCGTTTCGCATCATTTCTCATGTTTTCACCCCTGTTGCGGCCCAGGTGCGGCCCAAGAGCGGCCCAGAGCTTCCGCAATCGAAGCGAGCGATGACAAGTACCCGTCGAAGAGCCTCAACGCGCGTGACGTAGAGTCGGCGCGGAACATGAACCGCCGGCCTTCAGACTATGAGCTTCGCTGCAAGCTGCCCGTCCCTCTTCCGAGGCCAGTACGGGTTCGATATAGGTACGAACCAAAACGTGTCACATCGCTGACCTACACTCACCTCATGGCTGATTCGTCGAGGGCATTCTCTGTTTCGGAGCTTGAGATAGACCGACTCGCCGCCGCTTGCGAGTATCGGGCGATAGCCGTCTTGGGCGCGTCCGATGCAAGCGACTCCGGAGACGCCCTGCAGGAGTTGGCTGCGTCCAGCAACAGCATGGATGCGTTCCGATGGCTGTGGGAGGTGCAGCGATCCCGCGGTCACTCGAATTGGTTCGACCTCGCAGACGACATGCCCGAAGGAGTGGTGGTTCCATCTGAACTGCGTCAGGATGTTCGCCTCTTCATCCTTGAGGGCAGCGGTGCTGAGTCCGACGGTCGTGCTGCACTCCTCACGAAGCTTGTAGCCGAGTTCTCGCTGCCGCTGGCTCGGGCGATTGCGGAAGAGGAGGACCTGCTCAATGACTCGCACATCGTCAACAGTGCTCTGGAGGTCCTCGGTGCGTCGGCACAGTCCGATGACCAGACGATGTTCTTCGTCGTGGTCGATGACCTTTCGCCTCAAGCCCAGATCGAGGCGTTGGCGCACATCACGTCGAGGAAGCAGGCGGGCGAACAGGATCGGGCAGTTGCCATCCTCGGAAATGCCATTCCTGCGCTAGCTACACAAGGCACCGGCTTGGACGTTGATGCAATCAGCAGGGCGCTGCTCAGATACTCGGCGAAATCTCAAGTCGAGGTGCTGAGTGCAGTACCGATTCAGGGCGGCTTCCAACAGCAAGTTGTCACTTCTCTAGCGAAGTACAAGCCAGATGTGACCGATCGACTGCTCGATCGTGGCATTGAGCCAGCACTCGCAACAACGATCTGTGTTGGCGCTGTGCAGGTTGTTCCTGCTCCGTCGCTGGCACGGATTCTGATCAAACATCACGCGGGGTATCCGTCCAGCTGTTTCACGACTGGACGGACGAAGTTGATGCAGAGCATTGACGCAGGCGGGCATGACCGCGAGTCGTTGATGGCGGACTATTGGCGCATCGTTGGAGCTGCTATAGATTCGACCCCGGCAGACGAGATTGCCACGATCGCTCGCGCATCGGAACTCGGTATCGCAGCGAGTCTCGACATCGATGAGACCAGGTGGCACAGCATCGGTAGAGCGGCTGGGCTGCTCGTCGAGCGGGACCAGGAGACGTACCGCGACGGATTCGATGACATCGCCAATGCGTTGACACCGCATCCGTCTGCTCATGCCGCGTTCATCGTGGGGTTCACCGAGGCCGCTGTAAGCCATGAGAGTCTGCCGATTGATGTTGCTCGTCACTTCACGATGTCATTGGAGGACGTTCGCTCGTTGGCAGGTGAAGATCGTCTTGGGGCGATAGTTGCTGGCGCACAAGCTGTCAGCAAGATCGATAGCACCTGTCGAGCGGCAGTTGATGCGTTCCACATCGCTGCAGACGAGCTGGACTCAGACGATGTGGCAGTGCTCCGAAGAATCGTTTCGTGGTCCGAAGCCGGTGAGTACAACAGGTTTGTGGACAGCATTGCGCCCAACGAGGTGCTGGTGGCAGCGGAGGTCCAGAGCGCTCTGCTATCGCTCCCGGGGAAGGAAGCAGACCGAATTCCAACGCCTCAACTGGTTCACCTCCTCGGCAGTGCTCTCGACCACGGCTTCACCGATGCTCCCGTCGATGGCGATGCCTTGGGTCGGCTGCTCCTTCATCCGAACGAGGAAATCGTCCAGCTCGCGTGTCGTTGGATTGAGTGCAGCGGAGACGCCTCGGAGCAAACCGTGAGTCTCGTGATACGTGCGAACCATGACACGAGCGGACAGGTTGAGGCGCTGAGAGAGCTTCGTCGCTCGCTCGGCGTTCGACTGACCGAGAAAGCCAAAGACCCTTCAGAGGAAACCGCGGACAGGGTTTCCGCGTTGGGGCTCGCGGTCGAAGCGCATCGCGATCTTGCTCGCTCCACCGCGTTCGAGCTTGCTACCTCGGAGGACAAAGACCTGCGGGTTGCAGCAGCTCGCGCTCTAGCTGACACGCCGCCGCGAGATGGCGACGACGTGCTGCTCGCAGAACTAGTTGCCGACGAGAGAGTGCATGAAGTTTCGACCCATCTTGAGCTAGCTCTACGGAGAATCAGCACGAGTTCCATCGATGAAGCGATCTTCCAGCTTCTGCAACTGCTAGAGATCGATGATCCTGACGCAGCTTCGCTCGATCCTGGTGTCTTGCTACCGGACGATGGTTGGCATGAGGGCTTCATGAATGATGTGAACGAACTTCGGTTGGCGAGCCAAACTCCCGACAAGCCGCGGGGCTTCATAAACGTTGCATGTAGTCTCGCCGACACGATTGCTGAGCAGGCAGTTGTCGTTCGCGGCGGCATCGACAAAGGAGCGACAACATTGAGTCTGGATCAGCTTGATGCTATTCGAGACAACAAGC
This sequence comes from Actinomycetes bacterium, assembly GCA_023336815.1. GTDB lineage: Bacteria > Actinomycetota > Acidimicrobiia > Spongiisociales > UBA5794 > JAMBLL01. The sequence goes on along the minus strand of JAMBLJ010000163.1, from coordinate 17,593 downwards.
CGAACAAGCAGGACATAGGAAGCCTGCTCCGTGTCCAGTTGCACCAGGGCACCTTCCCGTGGTTCAACTCTCTGATCGCTTTGCGCGAGTTCCGAGCAGCGCACACTGCACCATCAGGCGGCAAGAAGCCCCTCGACCTTACCGATCGGCACTTCAGGAAGGCTGTCAGCTACCTTGAGGACGTAACGCTGGGGTGGGTCAAATCGATGTATGAAGCTGCTGACTTGGCAGCCAAGACGACGTAGGTTCGCTCAGGTCTCGTAGCGGGGGCACGATTTGAACTCGCGACCGTCGGGTTATGAGCCCGAAAAGGCCCCACCCGCTGACCGGGGTAAACCCGCGAAACGGCAGTCCTGACCAGCTTTTGGCCGCTCAAAGTTTCGCGTTGCTTCCCCTTCCATCCCATCCTCTCGCGGTATGGACGCGGTATGGAGAATTGGTGTCTTGGCTGCCTAGGCGCAAGTCTTGCTAATCGATCATTCGAGACTACGGCGCCTGTTGGCGGGCCGCCACGGCGAGGAGGTACATAGCGTGCAACCATTGCAAGGCGTCGCCAGCGTTCTATCCAAGGTTTCAAGTGCTCTGGTCGGTGCAGATGGCTGGACGTCTGTTCGCTCAAATTGCCAACCAGGGTTGATCCGCGATTCGATCCATCGACGCGCTGGGGGTCGTGGCCGACTTGAGCACACGCAAGGGCTCTTGTAAGCACGACCATCGGCCTCCGCCTTAGCACTCATCATCGAGGTACCGGTGGACTGGGCGCGCTTCCTGATTGGGCCCCACCTGTTACACCGATCCCAACTCTCGGAGGGCTTCTCAGTATCGCACCGTCGGGCGCAGTCTCGAACTTCTCAAGCCACGTCGAGTCCACCAACAGACCGAACCGACTTCCGTATGCCTCATTCGTAGTATCTGCGATAAACAACGCCGGGTTGTTCGAGCCCGGGTAGCGTTCAACAGAATCTTCCGACATGGGTCTATGATATGGTGGTAGACCGGTCGACCAAAGGATACTAATGGAATTTGCCGCCATCGCGCGTGCTCGACGCCTGGCTCGCCTATTCAGCGATCCCTCGAACCGCGCACTAATCGTCGCATGGGCACACGGACCGCTTCTTGGGCCCATACCGGGAACAGAGGCGAGCGAGCTTGACAGAATCGCACCACAGCTGTCGGGAGCCGATGGACTGCTGATCTCACCGAGCCATGTTGAAGCGGTACACAGCATCACGTCGGCGCGGTCATCTCCTTCGTTGTTCATCCTCCAGCAGTGGCAGAACATCAGCCGACCGCAATCACTTCGCGGGTATGACGAAGGCACCACTGCCGCGTTGATCTCCGTAGACGATGCGGCCGCGGCTGGCGCGGACGGCGTTATGACATATCTCTATATCGGCTGGCGCGACCCTCATGTCGAGGCTGAGCAGGTCGACTACGTGAGAGAGGTCTCGTCAGCATGTCGTCGGCTTGGCATCCTGCACATGGTCGAGCCCAGAGTGGTGACTGACGAATTGGACGATGAGGGCTATGCCGCGGGAGAACTCGTTCGATATCACACGCGGCTCTCCGCGGAGCTCGGCGCGGACATCATCAAGATCAAGCAGCCGGAACTCGTGGTTCTGCGCCAAGTCGTTTCGGAGACGCCAGTACCGATCCTTGTCGCGGGTGGGGCGCGTTCACAAAGCTTCGACGCGAAATTGCGAGATGCTAGAGCAATATCTGCAGCCGGGGCTGCGGGTCTCGTGTGGGGCAGAAACATCTACCAGCACGCTGATCCTGCACTGGCGATCAAGGAGCTCCAGACACAGATTCGGATAGGAAACGCCGATGACTGACGCGCGATTCTCATGGCGCAATGATCTGGAGAACGCACGCTTGAACGAACCGCTCACAACCGAAGCATCCAGAGACCTCACATCGATCGTGGGAAATGCATGGTCCACGGATGACGTCGATCTCGACCAGGCCTCAGTGGACCGTTGGCCGCCGGCACTACGTCGCAGACACCTCGGATTGAAGGTACCACGACCAACGGTGGTCATCTGGCCGACAACCGCGCAACATGTGTCGGACCTATTTCAATGGTCCAAGCTTCACGGCATCGCGCTGGTAACCCGCGGAGCTGGCTCGGGAGTCGTTGGAGGCGCCGTGCCATTGCATGGTGAGGCGGTGCTATCGACGGAACGAATGAACGCGATCGTTGCGTTCGATCCGACATCGGGTCTCGTCAGAGTTGAGGCGGGGGTCATGGGGGGGGACCTCGAAACCTGGTTGAACCAACGAGACTTCACTCTCGGCCACTACCCACAGTCGATTGCAATCTCGACCGTTGGTGGCTGGGTCGCGACAAGAGCCTCGGGTACATTCTCCTCCGGATACGGGAACATCGAAGATGTCGTGCGCGGACTCGAGGTGGTGGTGCCGGGCGGCGACGTCCTGAGCTTCGCTCCCATCCCGCGCTCAGCGACAGGACCCAACCTAAGAGAGCTCTTCGTTGGCTCTGAGGGCACACTCGGGATCGTGACCCAAATCGATCTTCAGGTTCGACGCTTACCCGAGTCGAGAATATTCGACGCATTTGTGTTCGACACGCTTGGCCAGGGTATCGAAGCAACTCGTGCTCTCGCCCAATCCCTCTATCCACCCGCGCTCGTTCGTCTGTACGATGCCGCGGGCGGCAAGGGCATCATCGCAGACAACGACGTACCAAACGGTGGATGCCCACTTATCCTGGGATGGGACGGACCTTCTGACATCGTCGAGATACTTCGAGAGCACAGCGCGAGAACATGTCTCGATCGTGGCGGTCGGGCAGTCGGACCGGCTGCCGCAACCGAGTGGTTCGATAAGCGGTTCGATGTGAGCGCACTTGAGCGAGGGATCGAGCGTGTCGACGGAATCGCCGACACAATCGAGATCGCAGCAAGCTGGAGCGATGCCGAACAGGTTCATTCGGCGGTTGTTGAAGCCCTCAGCCCTTTGTGTGACCGGGTTTCCGGCCACTTCTCGCACGTCTACCCCACCGGTACGTCCCTCTACGTGGTTCTCTTCCTAAGTGCTGATGCCGGCGACGTCGAGAACCAGTACGCCGAGGCATGGCGTGTCGCACTCGAAGCAGCACTCGATGCCGGGGCTTCAATCTCTCATCACCACGGCATTGGCTTGATGCGCGCGGGCTGGATGCCAGCAGAGCCGAGCACCGAAGTCAGCATTCTTCGGGACCTGAAGCGTTTGTTCGACCCCCAATCGCTACTCAACCCGGGGAAACTCATCAACACCACAGCGCAGCATGATCGCCCCAACTGAGACTTGGTCCAAGCAGACGAACCGAGAAGGCACTGCGGTTTTCGTATGTCCGAACCCTGCGTTGGACAAGACTGCCTCCGTCGAAGATCTCACACAGGGCGTGACCGTGAGGGCGACCGGACTCCTCACCGATCCAGGAGGGAAATCCGTTCATGCAGCAGTAGTGACCGAGCAACTGTTTGGTGCAGCCCGCCTTGTTACCGCCTTCGGAGGGGCGAATGGCCGCCGCGCCGAAGAGCTGCTCGGAACGTATACCGGCCTAGCTACGACAACGACCAGGATCGGAAGCGAGACGAGAGAAACATGGACCGTTGTTTCGGGAACAAGTGGAGCCATCCTCGAGGTAACCGCACCCGCACCTAATGTTTCGACTGCTGAGCTAGCGGATCTGTGGCTGGCAATCGAGCGATCAATGCCAGCTACAGTCCTCGTCGGAGGCGGAAGCCTCCCCCTAGGCGTCGGGGACGACTTCTACGCGAGACTTACCGAACTTGGGCGAAACTCAGGGGCGCTCGTGCTCGTCGACGCGACGGGTGAAACTCTAAAACAGGCACTATCTGCGGGTCCGTACCTCGTCAAGCCGAATCTCAATGAGGCGTCCGCCCTGCTTGGCATCGATCTCGAGGATTCCCCTCCGCAAGGTGCCCTCAACGCAGCTCTTGCGATCCGAGAGATGGGTGCTGAGAACGTATGGTTAACGCTTGGCTCCATCGGGTCGATTCTCGCTACCGATGACGGTCAGGGAAGGTCGTTCGGTGCGGTTCCGGCGAACGTTGTCAACACCGTTGGGTGCGGAGACGCCATGATGGGCGCGGCAGCTGGAGCGCTCGCATCAGGTAGCGATCTGATCTCAGCAGTCGCGATAGGGGTCGCCGCGGCGGCAAGCCAGGCAGAAACGCTCTCACCCATCGGCGTCGATGTAGCGACAGTTCGAAAGGCTCGTGGGAATGTCCTGGTCGAGGTCATGTGAGGTGCAAAGCCGGCGATAGCCTTGACCACCACGTGTTTGATAGTTCTGGGCTCAGGCTGGCTGTACGTTGAGCAGTAGGGGAACGGCTGCACCGACGACACCGGCGCGTGAGCCAAGTCCGCCGAGCAAGATCTCACAATCCCTGTACGGAGCACCGGACAGTTCGGAGAAAGACCTGCGGCAGGCAAGCAACAGCGTTTCGCCAGCCTCGGCCACGCCTCCACACAGCGCCACGCGATCTGGCAGGAACATGGGAGCGATGGACGCAAGCCACTGTCCCAAACGAGTTCCAACAGCATCTACCGCTGCCATCGAGCGGGGTTCGCCGCGAGCCGACGCAGCGATGAGACCGGCAGCGGGATCATCGTGATCGATAACATCGATGGCTCCACTTGTCTTCGCGATCTCCTTAGCCATACGATTGAGAGCCGATACGCCAACGTAGGCTTCTGCACATCCGGCACATCCGGAAGCACACCGCGGACCGCTCGGATCGAGAATGATGTGGCCAGAGTCGCCAACCGTCCCGCCAGTGAATCGCAGCAGTTCGCCATCGAGAACGACGCCTGCGCCGAGACCGGTCCCGATCGAAACAGCGAGAAACCTTGGACTTCCGCTACCGACGCCAAACACGTATTCGCCGAGTGCTGCGGCGTTGAGATCCTGCTCGATCGCGTGAGGGACGCCGAACTGGCGAAGCCACCGATCAAAGTCGACCTGTTCGAGAAAGGGCGTGTTCGGATTGAATTCGATCGACCGAGAATCACCTGTCAGAATTCCCGGGAGTGACAATCCAACTCCTTGGATCTCCTCGGTGCCGAACCGTTCAACAAGCGCCCTGAGGTCCCTCAGGAACTGCTGAGGATCCTTATCGAAAGGTGTTTCCATGGAGTCATACCTGAGTATCGTGCCCGAGGCGTCGACGATACCGACTTTCGAGCGCGTCCCACCGATGTCGATTCCTATGACTCTTGAGTCATCGACGGAGTCCTGGCCCGGGTGCGCGCCACTGTTGGATGTATTGTTGATACGTCTACTATACGGTATGGTCGACCGGTCGACCATACTAGGAGAGGACGACGATGACGCTGATCATGAAGGAAATCGAAGACACGCCTGACGCGATCGCCGCGACCACGGCGGGATCTCGAGATGAAGCGGACGAAGCGGCAAGCGCACTAAAGAGAAGCGGATCGGATCGCGTATTCGTTGTCGGCAATGGAAGTTCCTACTATGTGGCCATGGCGGGTGCGTACGTTTCTCGTGATCTGACCCGGGGAACATCACCGCTGGTGATTCCCATGACGGCAGGCGAGTTCGCTGCGAGCGAGAAGACGTTGCGACCGAGCGATGCGATCATAGCTGTGTCAGCATCTGGTGAGTACCGGGGTGTGGTCGACGCGTTCGACCGTCATCCGTCACTCCTGCGAATAGCGATAACGCAGGATTCCAACTCCTCACTCGCCGCCTCGGGTGATTTTGTTGTTCTGGGACGCGGCGGTACCCAGAATGTGCCAGTTTCGACGAAGACTGTCGCTACAACCTTCGTTGCCCTGTCATTGATTCTCCTTCGCATGCACGACGCCACGTCCGCTCAATCAGCGGACCTCGAGGCCACAGCTGAGAGATGCGCAGACGCGATACGAAACTCTGAGGCCGCTGTACAGGGCATAGTAGAGAGTCTCGATGGATGCCAACACGCCTTCGTTTTTGGATCTGGCAGCGGATTTGCAGCAAGCCTCGAGGGTGCGCTAAAGCTCAAAGAAATGGCGGGCCTCCACGCCGAGGCCGCGGAGTCGACCGAAATGGCCACGGGCCCAGTCACGATGGTAGATCGTAGCACCCGATGTATCTCCCTCACAGCGGCGGCAAACGATCCGTCGATGGCAGTGGCATCGCAGGTCCCATCCTGGGGCGCAACCTTGACCGAAATCGGTGCCCGGGCAAGCTCCGAGGCTGGTCAATCGATCTCGGTGCCGTTCCCAAACAGTCCGTCGTTCGCCTTCCCATCACTGGCCGTGCCGCTTTGGATGATTGCGCTCGCTTTGGCCGACAAACGCGGAATGTCACCCGAGCATCCAGCGTGGCGCGAGCGGTACGCACAACAAGGCCTCAATCATGTCTTGGGTGAGTAGATACAATCGGTTGCGCCGAGCGACGGGGACGTGTAAACTATTGGTCGACCGGTCGACCATGCACGTTCATATCGAAAGGAACTCCCCATGAGACACGCACACCGACTCTCAATACTGCTCATCGCCCTCGCGCTTGCCGCTACCGCCTGCACGTCGGATAGCGGCGATAACGATACAGATAGTGGGACAGCCGCAACCGCCACCACAGCCGCAACCGCAACCGCCACCACAGCCGCAACCGCCACCACAGCCGCAACCGCCACGACTGACGGACCGGCGACACGATTCGCAGGACAGACGCTTCTCGTCTGGAATAAGGTCGCGGCCGCGCCGGCCATCGACGAGGTGTATGCACAGCTGACGACCGAGTTCGAGGACAAATGGGACGTGACCGTAACGACCGAGAGCAAGTCCTTTGACGATCTCAAAGCAACCGTGCTTCTCGCCCTCGGACAGTCCGATGGACCGGATGTCGCTATCGTGCCGCAGGGGCGCCCCGACATGGGCAAGGCTGTCGAGGCTGGCCTTCTTCTCGACCTCACGTCTTTCAGCGAAGAGCGAGGATGGCCGGAGGCCTTCGGTGCAAGCACGCTCACCAAGACGATGTTCAGCGCCGACGGAGTCGATTTCGGCACAGGCAATCTCTACGGGTTGTCACCAGAGGTAGAGTTTCTCGGCTGGTTCTACAACAAGGACATCTTCAGCGATGTGGGCGTTCAGCCACCTACGACAATCGAGGAACTTGACGCACTCCTCGCCACGCTCGCGGACGCTGGTGAGATTCCTATGAATGCTGGAAACGTCGAAGGATTCCCCTTCCTGCATACCTTCATGTCAACAGCGAACGCCGATATGTCCGTCTCATACGTCAACGACCTGATCTACGGTCGCAACAACGTGAGCTTCGATACTGAGGCCACTCAGACTGCGGCAGCAAGACTCATGAATTGGGCTGACGAAGGCTACTTCACTCCAGCCTTCGAGGGAATCGCGTACGGTGACTCGATCGGCCAGTTCGCGTCTGGCAACGGGGCGATCATGCAGACGGGTACATGGATAATCCCCGACCTCGACCCCGAGACGTTCGGATTCTTCCTGACCCCAGCTATCAGCGGGGGCATCGGACCGCAACCAGGAGCGACCTCTGAACCATTCACTGTGCGGGTAGACACGGACGTCCCCGACCTAGCAAAAGAGTACATCGACTGGATGATGTCTGAACGAGCTGCTGAGCTGCTCGCAGGAGTTGGAGCTCTCACGACCCGAACGGTTACGGCTGCCGGGCAATCCGCCCTTGCGGCTGAGGCACAGAACGCGTGGGGGCTCATCACTTCGTCCGATCAACTCGGTCACTACCTGGACTGGGCCTCGCCGACGATGTTCGATACCATGGTTGCCGAGTCGCAACGAATGATCGCAGGCGAAATCACTCCCGACGAGTTTGTGAAGGCCTTAGACGCCGATTATCAGGCCTACCTTTCGGGTCAATAGGGTTCGTTCGTTAGAGGTACGATTGAGTAAAGACAGGCAACCGCCGAACGGCGAGACCGCTTCACAATTGAAGCGGTCTCGCCGTTCGCACGCGAGGAAGTCGTCGGGTTCGTCCCATGCTGGCCAGAGTACATGGACTCCGTACGCGTTCATCGCGGTGCCCCTGGTCATATACACAGCGTTCGCGTTCATCCCGTTTGCCGCAACACTTGTTCTGAGCCTGTACGACTGGGACGGTCTCACGTCGCCTTCCTTCATCGGCTTGTCGAATTTCGCCGATCTTGCCCGCGACGCTGTGTTCCGAAACGCGCTCGGCAACAACTTCTCCTTCACAATTTTCTACAGCTTTATTCCTATCACTTTGGCGCTGTTTCTCGCAGCGTTGATTGCCGACTCGGCCCGCCTCAGGTCGGTGCGAATCTACCGACTGCTTCTCTTCGTCCCATATGTGATGCCGATGGTTGTTCTCGGCGTGATATGGCGGTGGATCTACAGCCCCTTGTCCGGTCCGGTCAACGCCGTCATCACCGCCACGGGTCGAGACCCGTTTCCGATTCTCGGCGACACGACAACTGCGCTTCCCGCCATCGGCCTTGTGGGAACATGGGTCATGTACGGGTTCGCGATGATCCTGTTCATCGCTGGAATCCAGAAGATCGATACAGCGCTCTACGACGCAGCCCGGGTCGACGGAGCCAACAGGCTCAAACGGTTCCGTTTCGTCACACTTCCCGGACTCCGCAACGAGATTACCGTCGCGCTCATCGTGACGCTCGCTACTGCTCTGCGAGTGTTCGACCTGGTGTTTGTCATGACGAGAGGTGGGCCAGCCAGATCCACCGACGTCGTTGCCTTCTATATTTTCAGAACAGCGTTCAACAACCGCGAAGTCGGTCTCGGTGCCGCCGCCGCTGCAGTGCTCGTGGGCATCATCTTCGTTGCCTCCCTCGTCATCCTTCGATTCCGGACCAGCGAATCATGATCCCGATGCGATCCCGTGTCTTTACGCACGTCGTCTTGGCAGTGTTCAGCTTCGTTGCTCTCGCCCCCATTGTGATGATGTTGTTCACGGCGCTCAAATCGAAGGAGGAACTCGCAGCCGGTCCGTTCAAGTTGCCCACAGAATGGCGGTGGGGAAACTTCATGGATGCCTGGTCACAGGGTGGCTTCTCGACCGCCGCGAAAGCGAGCCTCATCGTTGCTGTGGTGACGGTGGTGGCAACAGTGGTTCTGTCGGTCATCGCTGGATATGGATTCAGCCGATTTGAGTTCAGAGGGAAGAGACCACTCTTCCTGTTTCTCCTTCTCGGCGTCATGCTTCCGACCGAGGCGCTTGTCATCCCTCTCTTTTACATGTTCGACGCGTTGGGCATTCTCAACACGTACTGGGCATTGATCTTGCCCCAGGTGGCGCAGTCTCTGGCATTCGGCACGTTCTGGATGGCTGCCTTCTTCATTCAGGCACCGTCCGAACTTGAGGATGCTGCAGCAATCGACGGATGCACTCCACTCGGAACTCTCTGGAGGGTCTGGGTCCCGCTGGCGAAACCGGCCATCACCACCTTGGTCGTGCTGATATTCATGTGGACATGGAACGAGTTCTTGTTGGCGTTAATCCTGGTGCAGAACGAGGCAGTTCGAACCCTGCCCGTGACCCTCAGCTTCTTCCAGGGCAGGTACATATCGAACGTGCCGCTGCTCGCCGCTGCCGGAGCAATGATCGCCCTTCCAGTTCTGATCCTCTACGCGTTCTTCAGCCGTCGATTCATCGAAGGTGTGACGGGGGGATCCGTGAAGGGATGACGATCGTCTTCGAAGAGATGCAACGGGATGTCCAGAGTCCCGAAGGTCCTGTGTGGCTCGGAAACGGCGAATGGCTTGTGACGGAGATGGGTCGCGGGACGATCATTCGAGTCTCGGAAACAACCAGGACCACTCTTGCAACCACCGGGCGGCCCAACGGGCTCGCGGTCGACGACGACGGGTCGGTCTGGATCGCGGAATCGCTCAATCCCGCAATTCTGGCTCTTAATCCGTCCGCGGGCGAGGTAACAGAGATTCTCACGCGACGATCACACGGGCTTATGTGGCCAAACGATCTCTGTTTCGCACCTGACGGCGCTCTCTGGTTCACAGACTCTGGCATAACGCTTTCGGTCTTCGAAGCGGCTGTTGACGCAGGCGACTTTGCAAACGCAGACATCGATGGTCGTCTGATCCGCTTCGATCCAGTGAGTCACACAATGACAGTAGAAGACCACGGACTGCATTTCGCCAACGGCATTGCTGTCCATCCATCTGGAGATGCCATCTTTGTCGCAGAAACCCTGACGGGAAGCATCTACCGATACACGCTCGATGGAGCGGTGCTCGGCAGTCGCGAGCTCTACTGCAACGTGATGTCCGAAATCCAATCGCCATCACGTGGGGTGGCAGGTCCTGACGGCATGGCGTTCTCAGCCGAAGGGGAACTGTGTGTCTGCGTGCTGGCGCAATCCGATGTGACGGTTGTTGCGAGCGGAGGAACCGTCCACGAACGCTGGACCGTAGACGATGGATTTCCAACAAACATAACCTTCGGAGGTGAGGACCGCTCCACGATTCTTGTAACCGCCGCACACACCAATCGGTTGCTGGTCGCTGAAACCCCATATATCGGAGCTGCGTTGTTCACACCACCAGCATGGAGCCACTACCGCAACGGCCCGTGACACCGGCCTCGCCATGGTTCGGAGACAGTACTCGGGAGGCGTTGTAGCCGTCCTACGACGTTCGCACGGCCGAAAAATCGAGCAGGAAGTCGCGGCTCACCGCGGTTGCTGCCACAACATCGTCCGGCATTTCGTACTCGATCGCAACGATACCCGCATATACCGAAGCCAGGGCGGGAATCAGCGTGTGCCAGTCGATGTCGCCCTGGCCGACTGCGACAGATGGACGCCACCGAGAGTCCGCATAGAGGTCCGTCGAAGCGCGCTGGTCATCCGAGATGGCGTCCTTGAGGTGGCAGTAGAACACTTTGTCTCCCATGAGGCGCAGTGCGTCCACGGGATCGTCTCCGATGCGAAAGTAGTTGCAGGGGTCAAAGAGTGTGCCAACGTTCGGGTGGTCTGCAGCATCGAGCAGCGTTCGCGTTTGTGCAGCTGTAATTCCATAGTTTTCCGCGACGACTTTCAGCCCTCGAGTTTCGGCGTATCCACCCAGACCATTGAGCGCAAAGCCATATGCCTCCATGTAGGCATCGGCGATATCCAGGTGAGGCGCCTCAATGTTCGGCTCACACACACGAATGACTTCGAGGCCAAGGCTTGCCCCAACGTCGATGACTCGTTTTGCCAATTCGATGTTGAACGCAACGGTCTCAGCGGATATCGGCAGGCCGACGATATCGAAAGGCAAGGCAAGGTCGATGGCGGCCGTACCAGCGTGCATTCGGACACCATTGTCTTCAGCTAGGTCAAGCAGGTCATCTGCTCGGCGCAGATCGAATAGCTGATCTTCGATAACTTGCCAGTACAGCGGGATCTCGACCGAGGTGAGACCCAATGCAGAAGCTGTAGCGAAGTAGTTTGCCGCAGTGAGCCTACGAAATCCGAACCAAGCCGCGCCAGCAATCAACTCTCGGCGCTCCAGGTATCCGAGAGGGACCAACCTGCATCAGCTGTTGCGACATGGGACTGTCCGGGTTCGAGGATCGCACCGTCAACGTCATCGAGCGCTACGACTCTTGCTGCGAATTCGACAATCTCGGGAAGTTTCACGTCATCATGATGGCACGGAATCGCAGTCTCGATCCCGAGCCATTCCACGGCTCTTGCTGCCTCGCGCGCATCCATCTCGCCAGAAAGGTAGTCCGGCACTCCATGTTTTGCTCCCAGATGGTTCCGCGGAAAACCCACGTTCAGAAGACCAACGGTTGGTTCGTCAAATTCGGCTATCAACTTCATATCACTAAACAGAGCCGTGTCGCCCGAATGGTAGATTCGACATGTCTCTGACGCGTACACAATGTATCCCATCGGAATGCTCGAATACGGTACGCCGTCGGGCCCCTGGATATACGACCAATGGCGTGAATATACGGGCTTAACGGTGACCCCAGCAACCGCGATCTTCATGCCCCATGGACTGGACCAGATTCGCTCCCCCGCTATCCCCTGCGCCATGAGATACCCCCGAACGTCCACGCCGGCGATACACATCACGTCGGGCCACCTTTTCATGATGTCGAGTGTGTCTCCAAGATGATCGTAGGCAGCGTGAGTGACGATCAATAGGTCGAGCTGGCCGAGATCGGCGACCTTGATGGGCGACTCCGCATTTTCCTCGAGGAATGGATCGATCAGCAGCCGAACACCGTTTGCGGTCACAATCTCGAACGCGGCAGTGCCAAGGAATCTGATTTCGACGGTGCCGGAAGTAGCATCCGACAGGATGCTCGTTACTTGGCGTGCGTCGCTATCTGCCAGATCGTTCTTCGTCGTTGTCATGGTTCGCCGTCCTCTCGCGGGTGTCTGAAAACCACTCTAGCATATTGGACGACCGGTAGACCAATCATATCGCCCCCTGTCTAAGTCCGGCCTCCCATGGACCATGACAACGACGCTGGGTATGGCGGCAGCTCACCGGTCAACCGGTTCGTTCGGCGGGACGCGCTAGGATAATTACTGCACGGATACTGTACCGGTCACCGAACTCCGAGAGGAATAATGGCCCAGATCAACGATCTGCCCGATCTCTCTCCTCCCCCAAGGGAGGACACGTCACTCGCCGTGGCAAAGAACCTGCTGAACTATGTATTGAACTCAGATCTCCGGCGCGGCGATAGGCTGCCATCGGAGAGAGATCTTGCCCAAGCCGCGGGTGTCTCGCGGTCAGTGATGCGTGAAGCACTCAAGTCTTTGGGTTTCCTGGGACTCATCGAGGTGCGACCAGGCGACGGCAACTATCTGGCAAACACACAGTCGGCACTGCTGCCGGAGGTCATCGAGTGGTCCATACTTCTTGGCGAAAAGCCAACCCGCGACGTCATCGAGGCACGCACGTATATCGAAGTCGCCGTTGCGCGTATCGCTGCTGGCCGGAGAGACAGAAGTCACCTCGAGTACCTGAGAGCGCGCCTTGACGCAATGCGCGACGCACAACACGACAGAGCGGCGTTTCGGGATGCTGACGTGGCATTCCATCTCACACTCGCCCGTGCGTCGGGCAATGTAGTCTTCGTGGACATTCTCAACAGCATGCACGCGCTCCTCCGTGTCTGGTCGACCAAGACACTTGAAGCCAGCGAAGACCTCACGTCCTACTACGAAGAGCACCTTGCTGTGTTCGACGCCGTCAAAGCCCAAGATTCGGTCGCTGCAGCAGCAGCGATGAGTAGACACATGAGTCGGGCTCTCGAACGGATCGAGGCGGTCATGTATCCCCATGACCATGAAACGGAGTGAGGGCGACCGCTCCTCGTTCGTAATTTGGCCGACCGGTCTACCATCTCTGTGATGGCAACGTTCACTGCACCACTCATAGGTGTTCTTGTTGGTTGCGGGTACTCCGGCGATCTGCAGTTATCCGCGTGGTCCCGCATCGAGGCGGCCCGTATCGCTGCGGTGTCGAGCCTCCACCGTACAGATGCCGAGCAATGTGCAAGGAAACACGGCGTGCCAGAGGTATTCGACGGCTTCATCGAGATGCTTGACAAGGTTCAGCCAGACTTCGTTGATATCGCCACCCCGCCAGAGACCCACCTTAAGCTTGTTACCGCGGCCGCCGAACGCGGTATCCAGGTCCTGTGTCAGAAGCCGATGGCGACTTCTCCCGAAGAGGTCAACTCGATGATTGTGGCCTGTGAGAAGCATGGCACAACACTCACCATCAACGAGAACGCCCGCTTCCAGCCATGGTTCAGGGAGATCAAGAAGATTTTGGATGCTGGAACACTTGGCCACATCAGATCTCTCCGCATCGCGTCGCGAGCTCGACTGACGCTTCCTCGGCCGGATTTCGGAGCACAGGGGCACTTAGCCGATGCTTCGCAGCTTGCGATCATGGAACTCGGCGTCCACCATCTCGACACGGCGCGCTACCTCCTCGGTGAACCTGACCTCGTATTCGCCATCGCGCAACACGCCAGCAGCCACGTCATCGGCGAAGACACCGCTCTCATCGTGACCCGTCACGGAGGTGCCGTAAGCACCATCGACATATCGTGGGCGAGCCCACCCTGGCCTCCGGAGCAGACCCAGATAACGTGGAGCGAAGTCCGCATCGAGGGAGATGACGGGATCGTCAATCTATCCTACGACGGCCTACTGGAAGTCGTGACAGACGCTGAAAGTTCTCGCATCCGATTCCCAGCAGAGGGTATCGCCCAGGGATACGAGTCGATGCAGCGACACTTCATCGACTCGCTACTCAAGGGATTACAGGCCGAAACGAGCGGCCAACAAATGGCACACACCATGGATCTGGTATTCGCTGCGTACGAATCCGCCGAACATGGAGTGGCCGTGGCGCCGGGCAACTCACCAACGATCGCCGTTCCATGACTCAGGCATCGGACTCCGAACCTACCCGTGTCGCGATCGTGGGACACGGAGCAATCGCGGAGATCCATGCTCAGGCCGTCCGTGCCATTCCACACGCGATGCTTGTGGGTGTCGCCGGACGGAACCTGAAACGCACGCGTTCATTTGCGATGCAACATTCCGCTGAAGCCTTCACCGACACCGAGACCATGGTGCACTCCACGCGGGCAGACATTGTCATCGTTGCAACCCCACACCCGACGCATGCCGATATCGCAATCGCGGCAGCCGCGGCCAAAGCGCACATTCTCGTCGAAAAGCCACTCGCAGTGACAACAGCGGACTGCGATCGAATGATCGATGCGGCAGCTTCAGCGGGAGTCACATTGGGCGTCGTTGGCCAGCGGCGGTTGCTGCCTGCTGTGGTGCGTATGAAGTCCGCAATCGCCGATGGAGCCATTGGTAAGCCGATTCTTGGTTCCGTAACTCTCCTTGGCTGGCGCGACCCCGACTACTACGACTCAGCAGGATGGAGGGGGACATGGCAGGGCGAGGGCGGGGGTGTTCTCGTCAACCAAGCAGTGCATCACCTCGACCTGCTTCAATGGTTGATGGGGCCATTCGACGAGGTGTTCGGGTATTGGGCGAACCTCAACCACCCGACCATCGATGTTGACGACACCGCCGTCGCAGTTCTTCGCGGCGCAGATGGACGACTCGCTTCGATAGTTGTGAGCAACTCCCAGCATCCCGGCCTCCATGCACGTGTGCTCATCCATGGCGACAACGGTGCGTCGGTCGGTGTCCAGACCGACGGCGGTTCGATGTTCGTCGCAGGATCGACCGAAATGCTTGAGGCGCCATACAACCACATCTGGACCGTCCCGGGCGACGAGCATCTCCTGGCCACCTGGCGCGAAAAGGACGAGGTCTCGTTCTCCGAGCGCGATCCGATTGTCCACTCCATCGAAATGGTGATTCGCGACTTCATCACAGCGACCCGATCGGGAGAACCCCCGGCGGTTTCGGGCCATGACGGACGCGGGACCGTCGAGATATTCGAAGCCATCTATCGGTCGACAGACGAACGGAAGCCCTTTCCCCTTAGCTCAGCATCCTGACGTGGAGCAACCGAAAACGATCATCATCATGGGAGTGTCCGGCAGCGGCAAAACAACCGTCGGCAGGGAACTCGCTGAGAAACTCGGGTACACCTTTTACGACTGCGACGACCTCCACTCGGTGGCGAATATCAACAAGATGCGTAACGGGGTCCCACTCTCCGACGTCGACCGGGCCTCATGGCTTGTCTCGATCCGAGGCTTGATCGCCAAGACGCAGGCATCAGGCGAGAACACAATTCTAGCGTGCTCGGCTCTGAAGGAGAGATACCGGCTCACGATGATCGATGACGATCATCGACCCACATTCGTGTACCTGCGCGGAAGCGAGGAACTCATCCGCTCACGCCTCGCCGGCCGCCGAAACCACTTTATGCAGGAGACACTCCTGCGGAGCCAATTCGATGACCTCGAGGAGCCGCACGACGCTATCACCATCGAAATCGACAGGAGCGTCCAAGAGACCGTACGTGAAATCATCGAGCAGACCGGCTGTCAACCCTAGACGGCATCATGGGAAGAACATAGCCGTCTCCCCTGACTGCGAGGACGGAGCTTGACCTGTGACCCTCAGGTTATGAGCCGATTGTGAGGGGTTCGCTGACCGCGGGAAACCCGTAAAACACCTGTCCTGACCGGGTTTTCACCTCTCATCGTTTCGCGATATTTCCCCTTCCATCCCACCCTGTCGCGGTATGGACTCGCCTGCGAAACCCGCGCCTCGCCAAGGACGAGGGCAGTGTCCCGTTGAGTGGTGTAATTGAGGTTGTGCCTCTCAGCGGTTGTTCGTCATGCTAGGCGGCGGGGAGTTCGGGTGCGTAGGGTGCGAAGACCTCCTGTGGTTTCTGGCCGATCTGGTTCATGGATCCTTCTGATAGGTAGCGTCGTTCGTTGGTTTGCCATTCGTCGTGGGTTTCGGCGAGGACGGCACCGACGAGTCTGATTACGGATTCGTCGTTGGGGAAGATCCCGATGACGTTGGATCGGCGTTTGATCTCTTTGTTGACCCGTTCGAGTGGGTTCGTTGACGCAATCTTTGACCAGTGTGGCTGGGGGAACGCGGCGTAGGCGGTGACGTCGTGTTCAGCGTCAGAGAGGAGTCCAGCGGCTTTCGGGTAGCGTGTTTCGAGCATCCCTACGACTTGGCGGAGCTGGCTGCGGGTAAAGTCGGCGTCGGGTTGGACGAAGATGGTCCTGACGGTGGCTCCGATCATCTGTTTATGGGACTTGGGGATGTGGGTCATCAGGTTGCGCATCAGATGCACTTTGCATCGTTGCCACGCCGTGGCTTGGAACACTCGGGAGATGGCGACCTTCAAACCGGAGTGGGCGTCCGAGATGACGAGTTCCACCGCGTCGAGGCCCCGGTCCTTCAACGAGCGGAGGAACTGGGTCCAGAACACTTCGTCCTCTGAATCGCCAACGTCGAGACCCAACACTTCCCGGTTTCCGTCGGCTGCAACACCGGTTGCGATCACCACCGCTCGAGACACGATGTGGTGATCGACTCTCGCTTTGACATAGGTGGCATCCACATACACGTAGGGGAACGCGAGGTGATCGAGGCGGCGGCTACGGAACACGTCGACCTGTAGTGGTGCCAGGTCCACCAGCGCTGAACGTGTTGACTCAGACCACCTCCATCGCCAGTGGAGGAGCGCTACGCGCCAATCTGTGGATCAACGCGCAGCTCGGTGGCTGCAACGCATACTCATCTCGCTCCATCACCGCGTAGGGTTACCCCCGTGACTTCTTCCAGATTGCTCGACACACAATGGCCTGCTGATCTTGATCCTGGGACGGTTCCGTTCAAAGGACAAAGCGTCACCGTCTTGAGTCGCCACGGCTTCTACAACGACTGGGCGCTCTTTGACGAACTGACTGAAGAAGGCGTATTGGCGTGGTGGAATGCTGGTCCCGTCATAGCCAGAGACATTCGGAACACGGGAAACAAGGCGATTCGGAGGCACCATGACGAGTCCGGTCTGCTGCGAAATCTCGAATCGGCCCTGAGCGCAGTTGTGTCGGAACCATGGGCATCGAAAG
>JAMBLJ010000162.1 GCA_023336815.1 Actinomycetes bacterium | reverse complement strand
GTTGGTGCCTGGGTGGTGGTTGGTGCCTGGGTGGTGGTTGGTGCCTGGGTGGTGGTTGGTGCCTGGGTGGTGGTCGGCGCCTGCGTTGTGCCTGTTCCGATCACGTTCCCCTTGACATCGATGAATTCTCCGGTGGATGCCCAGGAGTTGTTCGTCCACTCCACGGGGCCGTTGAGCCTTGTGATGCCGTAGCGATAGGTATCTCCGAGGCGGTTGCCGATGAACCTGACGTTCTTGGGCATACCGTTGCCGCCATCGCGAACGTAGATCATGTAGTTGCCACCGTTGAGGTAGTTGTTCTGAAAGGTGATGTTGCTCTGGGCGCCGAGATCCGACTTCACGAAGATCGCAGCATTCCCCTTGCCAACAGCTCCGGTCGAGTCGAGAACCGAGTTCTTGATCACAGCGTTCTTCGTCGTCCCTTCGACCTGGACCGCGTCTGCGTGAGGCGACGCATTGGGTGACGCAAGGGAATGGACGCGTACTCCGGAGTACACGGTGTTCGAGCCAAGTTTGATGCCGTCTTCGACATGGTGGATGTTCGCGTTGCGAACGACGATGTTGCTCCCACCGATACCCCGCTCACCAGGAACCGCGGCATTGCCTATCTCGATGTGGTCGAAGGTGGCAGAGCCGCCCTTCACATAGATGGTCCATGGTGCAGACGTGTACACCCATACGTTGCGCACCACGACGTTCTGCGCTTCGATCCGCAGCGTTCCCCGTATCTCGAGGTTCTCGATCACGGTGCCATCGGTAGTGATCTTCATCGATCCCTCGTGCACCTTGAGCGCTGAGGGATCCGAAAGACCGGCTCCGCCGGCAATTGCTTGACCAGTCCGGGGACCAGCGACCGCTATGACCGAGAGAAGGACGCTTGTTACAACGAGCAACTTGAATATGCGATGAAGGTATGTCATGGATCGAAACTCCAGCCCTGGTGACGTGATTGTTCCGATATCGGCAACTGAGGTGGTCGCTTGAGCACTCTGAGTATTCGTCTACCGCCGACCTTGAGTGCCATTCTCACGAACGGACAACGCGCTAGTCACCGCGCGAGCGAAAACACGCTGCGTGAGACTGGTCGGATGCACACACTTGCACGACACCGGTGGTCAACTCACGAATCCCAACGCGGTGATTCGACTCGCTCACCGATCACCTCACGACGATACGCCACGGTCTGACGGAGCTCGAAGCTGACGGCCAGACGTGAGAGGAATCGCTTAACACCAAGGGTTGTGTCCGATGCACGATCGTACCTGTGCACACGTAGCCGAGGCGTCGGCGTCGTGGTTTCCTGTCGAAATCCGTGGACGAACCAGCCGCGAAAACATCACCCAAATTGATGATTTCGCAAGCCGCTACAGCCTCTAGGATTACGAGAGGGAAACACCATGAAAGACGCTGGACATTCTTCCTCATGGGCGGGAAAACGACACTCCGGGCGTCGCCGCGAACAAATCACTATTGCCGAGTTACTGACAACCACGTACACTCAGCGTAGTTAGGACATCACTGTATGAGAACTCCTGGGGGCACGGGATGAAGGCATTCGAACACGGCGACGCGCATCGCGATGATCAGCAGATCATCATCGATATCCGTCAGAAAACAGCTGTCGTGGATATCACTCCGACGACTGTTCCATTTCTCGATCTTCCACAGCAACATCGCTCACTCGAGAGCGAGATCCTCGACGCCTGGACCGACCTTCTGAGTCGCGCAGCGTTCATCGGGGGCGACGCTGTGTCTGATTTCGAGAAGTCACTGGCAGACTACGTCACGACAGACCACGCCGTTGGCGTCGCCAACGGTACGGACGCCATCATGCTTGCGCTCAAAGCGCTGGGTATCAAGGATGGTGACGAGGTGATCACCGCTGCGAACACTTTCTTCGCAACCGTCGAGGCGATAACGCACGCAGGCGGCGTCCCGGTTCTCGTGGATGTCGATCCTGACACCGCGACCATCGACCCGGCCGCCATAGAAGCGGCCGTGACACCCCGAACTCGTTTCATCGTGCCCGTGCATCTGTACGGTCAGCCAGCCGACATGCTCGAGATCATGAGGATCGCTGCCAAACACGACCTCAAGGTTGTCGAGGACAATGCTCAGGCTATAGGGGCGAGATATCGCGATCAGCGGACAGGATCGATCGGACACGCAGGTGCGACATCGTTCTATCCGGGCAAGAACCTTGGTGCAACAGGGGACGGCGGAGCGGTTACAACCAACGACGAAGACGTCGCCGACAGGGTCAGGATGTTCGCCAGCCACGGGTCTCGGTCGAAATACGACCACGTTGTGGTCGGGTACAACTCTCGCCTCGATGCGATCCATGCCGCTGCGCTGAGCGTGAAACTGCGCCACCTCGACACCTGGAACGCCAGGAGACGCCACGTCGCAGACAGATATGCAACGCTCATGGACCAGCTCAACCTCACACACCCGACGATCAGCACGAATGGTACGCATGTGTTCCACCTGTACGTTGTGAGGGTGGACGACCGCGACGAGGTCCAAACCCGACTGGCACAACATGGGATCGCTACCGGGTTGCACTATCCAACGCCGATCCATCTCACGAAGCCATTCACCCACCTGGGACACGGAAACGGAACATTCCCCGTATCGGAAAGTTGGGCAAGCAACGGTCTGTCCTTGCCCATGTTCCCCGAGATGACCGAGGACCAGATACAAGCAGTAGCGACAGCGATGAACGCCGTATTGGGAACGACGCATGTACTCACGCGAAATACTGCTTGAACGCGTCCAACTGGCGTTCCTGAGGAGCGTCGGGGTCGCTCTGGCCGTGTACGCATCCGTATGGGTGTGGCACCACGTCCTGAGTGGCCAGGACGTCGTGCCCTGGACGATCTACGCCGGCCCTTCGATTCTGCTCGCCCTCATTACGGCAACCGTCATGTGGAGTGTCCCTGCAAGAGACCCTGACTCGGGTGTACGCGGCACCCTTGTCGGTATATTCAAGGGGCTCGCCGTCGCCACCATCATCGTTCTGGTGATCGGGTTCTTCTACCGAGCAGATTCATACTCTCGTGGAACGTTCCTTGTCCTCATACCGCTGGCCGCCGTGGTTCTGTATGTCATGTCGCTCATCCATGTCGGTCTCCTTCGCTTGTTCAACGCGAACGCCGATGCATCGAGACGTGTCATCGTGGTCGGCAACGATGAGCACGCACACAGAATCGCCAACGCACTGAAACGTCAGCCCGCCTACTACTCGGTCGTGGGGTACCTCCCCCAGAAAGCCGATGGGCTTGGCTCAGAAATCGAAGGTCTCGACAACCTCGGAGAAGCGGCAGATCTCGACGCAATACTCAGCGAACAAACAGTCGACGTAGTGATGATCGCCATCAGTGATGCCGAACCGGAGTTCACTCAATCGCTGATGGGCGCATGCATGGCCCACGGAGTCGATTGGAAGGTTGTACCTCCAATGCTCGACCTGGTCCTGGATCATGTGGAGTTCGAGTATGTCGATGGCCTCCCTCTCGTTGGTCAGCGTGGATCGCGTCTCGTCGGGTACAACTGGTTTCTGAAGCGCACATTCGACTTCGTCATCGCATCCTCGATGCTGATCCTGTTGTCGCCGTTCCTCCTCATCGCGTACCTGAGCGTCAAGCTGACGTCACGGGGTCCAGCGATCTTCGAACAGCGGCGGGTGGGGCTACGCGGGAGACCCTTCACATTGCTCAAGTTCCGCACGATGCGTGTCGACACGAGTACAGAGATCCACGAACGCGCTACGGCCGACTGGATCCTTGGGAAAGAGGTCGCATCGTCGGAGGAGTCGTCGCAGGTACACAAGATCACGAACGACCAGCGGATCACACGAGTTGGGAAGGTCCTTCGTGCGACTTCCATCGATGAACTGCCACAACTCTGGAACGTTGTCCGTGGGGACATGAGCCTTGTTGGACCAAGGCCACCGATCGCCTACGAGGTTGCCAGGTACTCAGAGTGGCACAAGCGTCGCCTTGACATACCGCCAGGGGTCACGGGGCTGTGGCAGGTTTCCGGTCGTAACAAGCTGACGTTCGATGAGATGGTCGATCTCGATATCGACTACATGGAGCGTTGGACGTTCGGTCTCGATATTGAGATCTTGATCAAGACAATTCCAGCGGTGGTTTCCGACAGGGGCTACTAGGGGGAACAATGGATACAACAACTGAAACACACACAACAAGTTCGAACCCCGAAATGACCGTCGGAGTGGCTGGATTCGGCTATTGGGGACCGAATCATGTCAGGAATATGGTCGGTCTCGAAGGAATCGGCGTCGCGATGAAGACGGTCGCAGACCCCGACCCCGTTCGACGGATGCGGGCTGCAACCATGTTCCCGTCAGTCGGAACCGTCGAGAGCGTCAACGCGATGATTGAAGACGACGAGATCGACGCGATCGTCATCTCGACACCAGTCCACACGCACTACGACCTCGTGAAGGATGCCTTGCTGGCCGACAAACACGTTCTCGTCGAGAAACCGATGACGACAAGCGTCGACAAGGCGCTCGAACTGACAGCGATCGCCGAGGAGCGCGGGCTCACCCTGATGGTTGGCCATACGTTCGAGTACACACCGGCGGTCGGCTACATCCATGACTTCATCGAGCAAGACGGTCTGGGCGACGTGCTCAACATTCGATCGCAGCGCGTCAACCTTGGACAGCACCGTGCCAAGGTCAACGTCATGTGGGATCTTGCTCCACACGACATCTCGATCATCCTCTATCTGCTCAACAAGATGCCGACGCATGCCACAGCGCTCGGACGGGCCCACATCAACGGCTACGTCGACGACATCGTGAGCCTCAACCTCGAGTTCGAAGACAACTTCATGGCGAATATCGTGCTGTCGTGGCTCGATCCACGCAAGGTTCGCGAGATGACGATCATCGGAAGCGACAAGATGCTCGTGTACGACGATACCCATACGATCGAAAAGATCCGGATCTACGACAAGGGTGTTGACGTACCGTCCGAGTATCGCTCCTTCGGTGAGTTCCAGGTCTCCTATCGCAACGGCGACATCATCTCGCCCCAGATCGAGAACTTCGAGCCGTTGACCGTTCAGTCCTCGCACTTCATCGAGTGCATCAGGACAGGAAAGACTCCACGATCAAACGGAGCCTCAGGGACACGGGTTGTCCAGGTGCTTGCTGCCGGTCAGCTCAGCCTGAACCGCGGCGGTGCACGCACCGCGCTCGATGACCCCGAAGTCATGGCCCTCGATGGAACGGTGCGATGCCGTCCAGCAGACACAGAGGGCCAGACGTGACGAGAACTGCACTGGTCATCGACTGCGACGAAAAGCGCCTCAGACTGGTGTGTGATGCACTCGTCATGTTCCGGCCCGGATTCCGTGTGAGTACCGCTCGGGATCTCCAGTCCGCTGGAGATTGGCTCGACACCTTGAGCCCCGACCTCGTCATCCTCGATGGATCAATCGCTCCGGCCGACATGCTTGGTGACTGGGCCGACCAGCACAGACTGGACGCGACGCGAACGGTAATCCTCGGTCCTGCAAGCCCCGCGGTCAAAGCCCTCGGTGCCCAGTCTGTCCCGTCACCGATGATTCTTCCCGAATTCATGGAAACCGTCCGTACCATTGCGCGACGCAGCGACCAAACGACAGTTGGTCCTATGGCCACAATGAAGGGATCCGTCCGATGACTCTGTTCGACCTTGGGCTGGCCCTCAAGAGATATCGCAGGGTGATCTTCATCGCCTTCTCCCTCCTGTTCGTTGTCGTCATCTTGATGACGTTCACCATCCGCGACGGAAAGCCGGCGTTCCGGGCAACGTTGAAGTACGACTCGGGGGTTCAGATAGCTGTCGTCGCGCCAGGCACCGACAGCCTGATCACGGGAACGGGTGGAAGCTTCGCAGGGGCTGCCAACCTGTACGCGTCGCTTCTTGGGTCGAGCGAGGCTGCCAACTGGATCGGGGACGAGAACGGGTTCAAGCTTGAATCTGCCGTGGACGCGTCGACCGAACGCAACTCGTCGATCATCGTTGCAAGGGTGACGGGACCAACTCCGGAACAAGCAAGGGGTGCTGCGTTGAGTACCTTCGACTGGTTGAGCAAACGACTGCTTGAACCAATCGAGACATCGGATTTTCCCTCCCCGCCAACGACGGTTCCACAGATCGTTCTCGATGGCCCGTTCTCTTCATTCACCGAGATCACCATCGGTGCAGGACTCAGTGCTGTCGATGATGACCTCTTCCTCTTCGTCGATATCGGGGCTTCAGGTTCGCTCCCACTTCCACTCAAACAGTCCGCGGGTACCACTGTGCGCACGGATACGACACTTGAGCCACTCACAACAGTGGTCCTCACCTTGACCACGGCATCCGACGAGGTCCTCGACACGATCCGTCTCGCACCGGAACCTCTCCCCCGGATCGTTGACACACTCCCAGAACTGTTCATCGATGTTCCGGACGGGTCGGTACAACGCACCTCGCTTGGGGAGGAGGGTGGAACGACGTGGACGTTCGACAGCTCATCGATCAGCCTCCAGTGGGAGGATGGCGCAGCAACGGTATCCGTCACCGAGGTAGCGACAGCGAGCGTCGATCTGGCGCTGCTCACCACGGAGCCGGGCTTCACGGCAAGCGGCGGACGACGCGGGCCGATCCTAGCGATCGCTGCATTGCTGGTCGGCGGAGTGCTCATCTTGACGAGCGTGATCGTTGCCGATACATGGCGCAGGGAACGTGACGCACGACGACCCGCAACAGCCGAGGTGGCACAAGCCACGAGCCACCAGCAGCCAAATGGATCAACCCAGGGCCGGGTAGGGACGGACATCCCCCCATCCACCGACATCGAGGTCCAAACGACGAGCCTTGACTCGTGACGACGGCGACGGACTCCGCTCCGGCGGAGGGCACGGCCACGGCGTCTTCACGTTTCTACGAGGGCTTCTGGATATCGAGGGACGACGTACCTCTCGATCTCATCGGACGAACAGTGTTCGTACTCCTTGTGACCTACATCGTCCTCAACAGAGTCATCGCCGATCGGTTCGTGCTTCCCGTCGGAGCCTCGGTCCGGCTGTACGAGATCGTGTTGATGATGCTCGGTCTTGTATGGATGTTGTGGATGATGCGCGAACCTCTTCCGTTCCCCACAGGCCTGTTCGGTCTGTTTGCTCTTCTGACGTTCGCTTTGATTGGACTCGCTCCCTTCTTGAATGCGCTGACGCTGACCAGCTTCCAGACAAATGGGGCGGAACGCGGACTGTTCCGCTTGTTCATCTTCACGACGATGTTTCTGGCCGCCTTTCACCTGGCATTTCGTCTCAGAAGCGGCTTCCAGGTCGTCGGGTGGGTCGTTGCGGCTACGGTCTTCCAAGCCGGTGTCGCGATCTTCGAGTTCACCACGAAACAGCGTCTGTTCTGGCTCGACTCGCTCGCCACATCGATCGGAATGATCCCCGACCCACAGAGCATCAGGGCCATCCCCGTCGGAGTCGGCTCGCGCCTCACAGGTGAGGTCCGCGCTGCATCTACGGCGCCACACCCGATCGTTCTCTCCGCTGTGGTGGCGCTCGGCGTCCTTGTCGTGGGAACCTGGCTTCTCTATACCGGGCGGACACGCCAGCGGACATGGCTCATGGTCGCTGGTGGAGTACTTGTCCTGGCTCTACCCGTAACGAACTCCCGCACAGCCTTTGTGATACTCGGCGTAGCGATGCTCCCCATTTTCATTCTCCATGTACGCAAGTTGCCTCAGATCTTGATCTGGTCGCTACCGATGCTCGCAGCACTCGCTCTGGCATTCGCCATCTCCCCTGAGACGCCACGTCTGCTTCTCAACAGCGTTACGAACTCAGGGAACGATCAGAACACGCAGGTGAGAATCGAGAGATTCTCAAGGGTCCCCGAATTGCTTGAGGAGCATCCCATGATCGGGGCGGGCTATCTGACCCACGATGTGAGTATCCAACTCTTCGACAACGCGTACAACAAGGCGATCATCGAATTCGGCGTCCTCGGGTTCGCCGCTGTCATCATGTTCTTCCTCACCGGGCTGGTCACTGCCTGGCGGGCAACGCTTCGCGCTCGAGACTCCGAGATCGTACTTCCGGCAATCGCAGTCGCCGCGATCCTTTCAGTCCTCGCCGCCGGGGGGACGTTCGACGCGTGGACGTTCGACCAGTTCTTCCCGACGGTGCTGATCCTGATGGGGGTCGGTCTTGGTAGGTCAGCAGTAATCCTCCACCGCGACCGCGACGAACCCTCCTCCACAGACCTATCCCTGGAGCAGGGTGCATGAGAATCGCAAGCGTGGCGTTCACGAACTACGACGCAGATCCACGGGTTCGACGCATGAGCGAAGCTCTCGTAGAACGAGGCGACTCCGTGACAGCGGTGACGCTACGCCAGCCTGGCCAGGCACGGAGACGGCGCGTCGGTGGGGTCCGCGTGTACACCATTGAAATAGCTCAGTATCAGGGATCCAGTTTCGCTCCGTATATCTGGCAATACGTACGGTTTCTCTTCGCCGCGATGTGGGTGCTCACCCGCCTTCATCTTCGGAACCGCTTCGATGTCATCCATGTGAACAACATGCCGGACTTCATCGTGTTCGCTGCGCTCCCAGCGAAACTGCTCGGTGCGAAGGTCATCCTCGACCTCCACGATCCGATGCCCGAGTTGTTCGCTGCAAAGTTCGATGCGGGGAGTAAACACCCCGCTGTCAGGGTCGTCACACTCGTCGAGCGTATCTCGATCGGATTCGCAGATCGCGCCATCTGTGTCCAGCAGGTACATCTGGAGACGTTCGTTTCCCACGGAAATCCGCGGGAGAAATTCGTAGAGGTTCAGAACGCAGCTGACACGCGAAACTTTCCCGTCGGGGCCGCATTGGAACACGCCTCAACATCGGGCAAAACGCGCATCATCTACCACGGGACCGTTGCGCCACGCCTGGGGATCGACACGCTCGTCGAGGCGATCGCGCTGGAAAGAGAAACTTTTGCGAACGTCGAGATGGTGCTTATCGGCGACGGGGACGCCGCAGCAGATATTCAAGCTCTCATCGCCGAACGATCGCTGGGAGCCATCATCGATTTTCGGCGTGGCTTCATCCCTGTCACCGATCTGCTCCCGGAACTCGAACAAGCACATATCGGTGTTGTGCCAGCGGGCATGGACGCGTTCACATCGACGATGCTCCCCTCCAAATTGCTGGAATACGTCACGCTTGGCATCCCCACCGTTTGTTCGGACCTACCGGCGGTCCGAAGATATTTCGGGGAAGACGAGATGCGATACTTCCCAGCCGGAGATGCTGGCGCACTCGCTGGCGCACTCGTCGACCTTGTTGGCGACCCCGCGGCGCGAGAGCTGCAAGCGAAGCGAGCGATGCGCTTCCTCGATGTTCACGGCTGGGAAAGGGAGCGCGACAAGTACCTCTCGCTCATCGATCAGCTCGGTGGCAACGCTCTTCTCGGGGAGTGATGGCAATGAGCGAGTCACAGTTGTTCGTGATCGTTTCGGGAACGCCATATCACGGTGTTCACCGATCCGCCCGCGGCATAGCCGATGCGCTCGGCGAGCAACGCCGCGTGCTCTTCGTCGATCCACCGAAGTCCGCATTGACAGGGACGAACGATCAGACGAACAGACGAGTTGGATATCGAACGAAGATCATCCAGGAGCGTGCCAACATTTTTCGGCTCGCACCAATCGCACCACCAGGGAAGGACCGTCCTGGTATCCGGAGCTTGACGAAGGCGGCAACAGCACGTCAGATTCGAAGTGGAGTGCGTTCCCTTGACGCCACGACATGGATCCTGTTCCAACAATCGGCCCACAGAAGCGTGATAGGGAGGACAGGCGAGAAGCTCGCCATCTTCCATTCATCCGACGATCTCAGCGCTGGTGCGGACCTGCTCGGCCTCGACGCTCAGTCACTCGAGGAGGCTGAGATGAAGGCCGCACGAGATGCAGACCTCGTACTCGCCGTCTCACCCGGACTCGTCGAGAGATGGGTGAAAGCAGGCATACACGCAGAGTTCTTCCCAAACGGCGTCGATGCTGAAGCGTTCGCTGACGTCAACACGGTCGCTGCAGCGCCCGATGTCTCCCTGGAGGGCCCGATCGCTGGCGTCGTCGGCACCCTGTCCGAACGTCTCGACATGGCCCTCCTTCACGCTGTGGCCGACCGCATGAGTCTGCTCCTCGTGGGACCGGAGAGCTTCCGTGTCGATCGGTCCGGGTTCGCTGACCTCATATCGAGACGGAATGTCCAGTGGGTCGGGGAGCGGCCATTCGACGAGCTTCCGTCGTACTACCGACACATGGACCTGACCCTCCTGCCGTATACCCTCTCGCCGTTCAACCAGGCCTCGTTCCCACTGAAATCGCTCGAGTATCTCGCTGCGGGGAAGGCGATCGTTTCGACGCCTCTGCGATCGGTCGAATCTCTCGATGCACCGGGGATCGCGTTCGCCTCGAGTCCCGCAACGTTCGCCGACTCGGCAATTGCCATCGCAGCGGAAAGTCCGTGGTCATCCGGTGAACTGCAAGGTTTCGCAACACAACACACATGGTCCCGCCGCTCCGACCGGCTGATCGAGATCGCCGAGGAGTACAGCAATGCCATCTGAATCAGACCAGAGAAACGATCAGCGATACATCGTGATCACCCCGGCGCGCAACGAAGCAGCGAACCTCGGGGCAACGATCGAATCGATGCAGAAACAGACCGTGCCGCCGTTGGCGTGGTACATCGTCGATGATGGCTCCACAGACGAGACACCGGACATGGTGAGAGCTGCGGCTGTCGACACTCCGTGGATCCACCTCGTGCAGCGGGATGATCGCGGTTTTCGAGCCGCAGGCGGAGGCGTCGTCGAAGCTGTCCAGGCCGGATACAACCTCATCGAGGACCACTCCTGGGACTATCTTGTCAAACTCGATGCTGATCTTCGTTTCGACGAGGACTACTTCGCTTCATGCCTTGGAGCATTCGCCGATGATGATTCTCTTGGCATCGCCGGTGGCACGGTGTACAACCTCGAAAACGGTCTCCGCGTAGCGGAGCCGCATCCCTCGTTTCACGTCCGCGGTGCAACGAAGATCTACCGGAATGCTTGCTGGTTCGCAATCGGTGGCCTCGTCGCTGCGCCTGGTTGGGATACGATCGACGAACTGTCGGCCAACATGCACGGGTGGTCGACACGAACGCTCACGGACGTACCCATCGATCAGCTTCGCACGACCGGAGATGCTGCCGGGCAGTGGAGCAACTGGGTGAAGAATGGCCGCGCTGCGTACCTCGCTGGATACCACCCGATGTTCCTCGTGGCCCGTGCGGCTAAACGGCTCGTTCAATCACCGTACTTTGTTGCAACGGTGGGGCTCCTGTGGGGCTACGGTCGATCCGCTGTCAGACGAGAGCCACGACAGGTGGATGCCGAACTCGAAAGTTATGTGAAGAAACAGCAGTGGAATCGACTGATGGGCAAAGAGACTATCTGGAGATAGGTGGGAGGTTCCCATGGACCTCGGGCGGTCGGTGAGACGTAGATATCAGAGCCAGGGCACCAGCACCGTGTACACCGCGACCTGCAAGCGCCCTGATGGACTCGTTCAGAAGCAGTCCAAGACGGAACAGCTGAGATCTCACGAATCCGTGTCTACGGTTGTACAGGCGGTACCGATTCCACACCGCCATCGACCAGAGACGGGGGTCCCTGTGGGAAGGGCCGACGAGATGCACAGCCTCGGCTTCGGGAACGAATCTCATCACGAACCCGGCGTCGCGTGTTCTCAAGGCGTAGTCCACATCCTCCGAATAGAGAAACAGACTCTCATCCCACTGGCCAACAGATTCCCAGCACGTACCGCTGATCAGCCATGCGCACCCCGAAGTCCATGTCGGGTCTGTCTGGCGGTAATACGCATCGCGGTCCTGAACGACACCACCGAGCTTGTCGAACCGTCCGGCTCTGTCTCCACCAAGGATCGCCTCACCAAAGGCACGCGAGATCGTGGGCTCTCGTCGCTGAGACAACAGCAGACGGCCGTCGCCATCGACAAGCCTCGGCACTGCAATACCCACCTGGTGATCCGCAGCGATACCGTCGAGCAGCGACCTCACCGACCCAGGGCGGAGACGAATGTCGTCGTTGAGCACAAGGATGTTCGCCGCTTTTCCCGCGGCAACGACGCCGGCGTTGATTGCTGTAGCGTACCCCTTGTTGGCGTCCGACCTCACGATGACGGAATCCGGGCTGAGCCGCTGCGCAAGGCCGATGGAGCTGTCAGCCGATGCGTTGTCCGATACCACGACAACATACGACTCGATTCCGTCCATAGCTGCCGGAATAGCTGCAAAGAAGTCCTCGAGGAGACTCTCACTGTTGTAGGTCACGACGACGACGGCAACGTCGCACGCTCGATCCCCCTGAGTTGGTTTCGTTTGACCCATTCCGACCCTCCCGTCGGCAAACACTACCCGTGGCCACTCGACCATGCGGTATCTCACCACAGCGGTAGTATCGGCATCGGAGCCAGCTTCCACACCGTTTCATATACGCCCTAACGACCTATCAAGGACGACATCTCGTGAGAACTCGCACCGTTTCGCTCATCACTTCCATTGCGATGATGCTCTTTGCCGCGTGGGTCACGCTTGCCTCACCGAACGCGGTTCAGCCTGCCTTCGCCGGTGGTCTTTCGGACCCATCGATTCTCACGGTCCAGGAGGGTACGCTCAATGTTGCCGAGGACGGGGCGGTCATCGAGAACCTCGAGATACGCGGAGCATTGAGGATCACCGGAAAGAACGTCACCGTACGCAACGTCTGGGTGTACACATCAGGTCCCTGGACCATTCTCGTCAACAACGGGGGTTCAGCAACCTTCGACAACATCGAGATCGGCAACGCATCCGCCCGCGGAGAGCGCGGCATCGGAGGGTCGAACATCACCGCCCGCAATCTTCATATTCATTACGTGGAGGATGGCATCAAGCTTGGCTCGAATACGTCCTACAGCGGGGTCACGGTTCACGACCTGTACTCGCCAAAGTCAGGGCCGCACAGCGACGCCGTTCAGATCGATGGTGGGACATCCAACGCAACGATCTCGAATTCCAGCCTCAGTTCGCTTGGACCGAGCCTCGGTAACGCTGCCGTGTTTATCAAGTCGGACCTCGGTCCGATAAGCAATGTGACCATCAAGAATTCCTATCTCAACGGTGGCAACTATATGAACGCCGTGCGCGATGGCGGCAACGGCATTCCCACGGGGATCCGGTTCATCAACAACCGCATCGGCGACGACTATCGGTATGGAATCACCCGTTTCCAGGGTGATGTGGAGTGGACCGGAAACGTATGGGCTTCGACAGGCGAACCCGCCGAGCGAGGTGGCGAGAACAGCGGAGCCACGACAACCACAACGAATGCTCCCGTATCCACCATAACAACCACAACTCCTGTTTCAGCTCCTACAACAACAGCTCCCGCTACAGACACATCAAGCGAGGAGCCCGAAACCAGCAGCGATGAGATCACCGTCGTGACAACAACCATCGACGAGACGATCCCGCCACCAACAACGATGCCCCAAGCGGCCACAACCACCGCTCCTCCGTCGACGACAACGTCAACGACGACGGTCGAGTCCGGCTTCGCTGCACCCTTCACCCCACCGCCAGGTGCCCTCCCGACTTCAGACCGCGGTGCGCTTGGTCTCCAGCTTGTTGCAGCCGCCGCCGCCATCGTCGCTATTACACTGGCGGGCTACAGGTTGCTGCTGATACGCCGATAAAGCGGTTGCGAATAGCGTCGTTGGTGCGGCGACGCATCGACCGCTGGCGGGTGCACAGCGACCCGCGAACTTGGAGAGCTCCCTGACATGCGAAATCTCTTCAGAGCGTTACTGAAGGCCGATGGCGATGGGATCTTCGGCCAAGCGATGAGCGCCGGATTCTGGGCCGCCGCGCTCAGGATCATTCTCCGATTCTCGATGATCATCCGCACGGTGATCCTCGCCAGGATCCTTGCTCCCGAAGACTTTGGACTGATGGCGATCGCAACGCTTGCGATCGCGTTGCTCGAGCGATTCACCCAGAGCGGCTTCGAATCGGCTCTCGTCCAACAAACAGACGATATCGAGCCCTATCTCAACACGGCGTGGACTCTCCAGATCGTCCGAGCACTATCCATGGCGGGTGTCCTGGTTCTTGCAGCCCCCCTGATCGCTAGTTTCTTCAATGCACCTGAGGCTGTCAGGATTCTGCAGGTCATGGCTGTCGCTGTGGCGATAAAGGGGTTCCAAAACATTGCCGTCGTGACGTTCATCAAGGAACTCCAGTTCGACAAGTACTTCATCCTGCAGATCGCGTCACGTGGTACCGACATCATCGTTTCGATTGCAGCTGCCCTGATTCTCGGGAACGTGTGGGCTCTCGTAATCGGTGTCGTCAGTGGCTCGATCGTACGATTGATCGTGTCATACGCGATCCATTCCTACCGCCCGCGGATCCGATGGGTGTGGTCCCAGGTGAAGCAGCTGTTCAATTTCGGGAAGTGGATACTGCTGAACCAGATTCTCGGCTACGCCTCGGGCAATCTCGACGACATTCTCGTCGGTCGGCTCCTCGGCGTTCAGGCGCTCGGCTTCTACCGGATGGCCTTCAACTTCTCTCAGGCTGTCGCGACCGAAGTCACGCAGGTAACGAACCAGGTTGCGTTTCCGACCTACTCGAAGCTCCAAAACGCGGCAGGCAAACTTCGCAACGCGTACATGGGCACCGTCCATCTGGTCGCATTCCTCGGGTTCCCGATCGCGATCGGGACCGTGCTCGTGGCCCCCGACCTGACCTACGGCATACTCGGAGACAAGTGGGCACCGATCATCGTCCCCATGCAGCTCCTCTCCGTTTCGGGGCTGGTTCGCGGGATCTCAGCAACCGCTGGACCCCTGTTCCAGAGTCAGGGTCGTCCTGACATACCTCCCCGCTACACGTTCGCAAAGGTCATGATGATGGCCATCTTCCTCTATCCAGCGATCAACGCCTTTGGGATCAGTGGAGCCGCCCTCGTCATCGTCCTGTCTGGGCTTATCACGGGCACGTCAGCTCTGTGGCTGGCCTTCTCCTTCGTGAAGGCCAAACGCTCTCAGCTGAAACAAGCACTTCTCTTCCCTGCGTTGAATACAGCATTGATGTCCCTTGCCGTGGTCACAACGAAGCTCGCGTTCTTCCATGACGAAACGATCGTGTCATTCCTGGTTCTCGTCGTCACCGGTGGCGTGACGTATCTTGGGGCAGTCTTCCTCTCAACTCGGTTCATCGGATATGCTGCCCCATCCGACCTGCTCAAGCGAGTTCGTGGGGCAATGGCCTGAATACACGAGGGTCAGCCGATGAGTCTCTTCTTCGTCCGAACTAAGCCGATCTTCGTTTCGCGTTTCATCTCGCCACCCACGACACGCAATTCGTGAAGACCACCTGACACGACCATCTCTTTCATACATCGAGCACGCTCTGCAGGCGACAGACCGAGCTGTGCAGACGCGATCGACCGCATGTACTCGAGGTACAGCTTTGATCTGGTCATAGATACGGGGTGCGGGTGATTCGGGTCGAACCATGCAGCGACCTCGTCAGGCGTGACATTCGCCTTACGTGACATCTCTTCGTGGTAGCGGCGGAGGAATAGCCTGTCTGGAATCTCCCAGAACTGTCCGACGATCGCCATCTCGGCCATCAGCACCTTGTCTGATGATGCATACGAGCCCAGCAGCGACGTTCGTGTCAGGAGGTCCTTGCGGATCACCCCGAATATCGGGTTGCTCATCTTGTAGTTGTCGAGGTAGCCGCGAAGACGTGCACAAGACGATTCCTGACGGAGATCGAGATTGTCATCGAAGTCTCCGATGTTCTCACCATCTCCGTCGATGAGGATCGTCCGGGGGTAGCAGAGGATCACGTCGTCTGGTGCATCTGTGAACTCAGCCATACAGAGTTCGAGGAAACCTTCACCCGTGAGGTCGTCGTGTGAGATCCACTTGAACAGCGGCGATGCCGCGTGGTGGACAACCGTGTTGAAGTTCCACGCACCACCCATGTTCTTCTTCTGGCGGATATACGTGATCCGCTCATCCCGTGACGCATACTCCTCACAGATATCCCGCGTGCTATCGACTGAAGCGTTGTCGGAGATAATGAGGTGAAAGTCGCTGTACGACTGACCCAGGATCGAATCAAGAGACCCTGAGAGATACCGCTCGCCGTTGTACACCGGAAGACCAACGGTCAGATCGGGCACGGCGTGCCTGCTCCCTGTCATGGTGTACCTCTCGTGATGTCGCGTCCGGGTCCTATCGTATCCGCGGTCGTGTTCGCGATGTGCGCCAAACCATGCGGATTGACAAAGCCATCCTCAGGCGCAGCAAGGATCGGGTCGATAGAGTGACTGTCGCCGGGGAATCTCGTGCCACGAGAGAACGTTGCGGAGACACCGACGGACAATACGAGGGGAACAACAGGATGAAAGTGAGTGTCGTTATCCCCGTGTTCAACGACCACAGCAGCCTCGAGCGCTGTCTTGCGGGTCTCGAGCAACAGACGCTCTCTTCGAATGACTTTGAGGTGATCATCGTTGACAACGGGTCGAGCGAGCCCGTTCGGGTCGACTACGACGGTCACCATAGAGTCGAGGTTGAAACACGCCCCGGCTCGTATGCCGCACGGAACAAGGGAATCGCCGTCGCACGTGCGCCGATCATCGCCTTCACAGATGCCGATTGCATCCCGAGCCCCGGATGGCTCGCGAGCGCAGTTGCCTTCTTGAACGACCATCCTGACGTTGCAAGTATCGGTGGCTCGGTCCAGGTATTCCCTCAGGATCCGGAACATCGCACCCCGATCGAGATATACGAGGCTGAGCACGGATTCCCCCAGCAGGTGTACGTCGAGAAGCGTCGCTTCGCCGCGACGGCGAACTTGCTCGTGCGGTCAAACGTATTCGACGCCGTCGGCACGTTCAGTTCCGATCTGCGATCCGGGGGGGATGTCGAGTTCGGCAACCGATCGATCGACGCCGGATATCCGATGCGGTACGTCGCGTCGGCGATGGTCCGACATCCCGCACGGAGATCGTTCGAGTCCTACACGAAGAAACAGCGTCGCACGATGTCTGGCACCAGAGACCTGGCGTCTCTACGCGGCAACCCGTACCCGTACCCGATTCCCGGTGCCATGAGGAATCTGCTGCCTCCATTTCGGAGCATTCTGCGCGCGATCGGAGATCCCACGATCGGTCCCCTCAAGGACAGGTTGAAGTACTCGGTGGCGATCGTGGTAACGCACTATGCACGGGCGTTCTACCGGTTCTTCCTCCGGCGCAACGGTTCGTCTCCGCGGTAGATCAGCAACGCTTCAGTGTCGAGGCCTGACGAGCTCGCAAGTCGGCGTGGCCGTGTGGGATCGTTTCCACGATGCAAGCAACTGCTTTTCGAAGGGAATCGAGGCGAGCTCGACGATACGTGCTGCCGGATCGAGAACCCTCTTGTACTTGCGACCGACACGCTGCACCCGTGAGGCCCGCGCCGGTTGCCGCCTGCGTACGGGTGCCCGAACAGACTCATCAACGGCGTCGAGAGGTACAGACCCAAGGCCGGACGATCCCTTCTGGACATCTGCGAACGCTGCATGCATCGTCGGCACAAAGACACCCTGTCTCTCGTTGACACTCGGGTCAGAAAGGGCACTCGCGGCGATGATGATCGGGTTCGTGTTGATCTCCCACGTCACTATCTCACCGTCGAGGACGGAGTAGTCGATCCTGCCATAGCCGATTGCTCCGACGTCGAAGCGTTTGCGAAGTTCTCCCTCGTGGGGGTTGCCCTTGACGAACGAGAGATCGCGTTGCTTCACGTCCGGTGTGTTGATGCTCCCTTTCGCCTTCAAGAGCCACTCGTACCCGAAGTACGCATGGCGGGCGAGAATGGTGTCTCCGACCTTGAATGCCGCGTACTTGACAAAGAGGCCGTCGGCGTCGCTCGTGTCCACGAACTCAACGATGATGAGCTGCGTCAGATCATGCCGACGGATCCGCGCTCTGACGATGGCCCGATCGAGTTCGGCCTGATCGAAGAGCAGACCCGACGTCGCACCGGTGTGGTCGTTCTCGTATCGAAGAAAGACTGGGAACGATGACGGTACGGTCGTGTCGGTGAGTCGGTATGCCCGGAACGAGTTGAAGCCCCGGTCATAGAGTTGACTGAGCAGGTCGTACCGACGCAGCGTCGTGAAGGGTCCGTTGAGGATCTCAACTCCGCTGTGGTGCTCTCGGAGGACGTGCTCAACCGCGGAAGCGAGGGCACGATCGTGGTCCGTCAGACGCTCGATGTCGGAGAAGATGACAACGCCCTCTGGCATCTCGTCCAGTTCAGCAAGATCCGTGTAGGTCTTGATCGAGATGTCGTTTGCTCTGGCGCCACCCCACTCGTTGAGGTACGGATCCCACGGATCTATGAACCCATCTTTTACGAATACATTGATCACGTCGTCACTCCACTGGCTCCAGCAACCCGTTGCCTACCAGAATGGTGGCTGCCTCCAGAAGAGTATCGGCATCGATCCCCGACTCGTTACTGATCTCTGCGATGCCGTGTACACCATCGGAATAGGCGAGCATCCACAACAGCGCGTACTGCACCTGCTCGGGCTGTGCGGCGTTTTGGACGGATGTGTAGAGACCACGCTTTCCGAGCTGCGGTTCACCGAACGGTGAGAGATTCCGGAACATCGGGTCACTCTGGAGCTGCGAAATGATGGTCTCCACTGCCACGAGAGCGCCCTGCAGTTGAGGCTCGCTGATGAAGCTCAGATCGTCATCGCTTGTGTGATACTCGGGGAAGGTTCCGTGCTGGGACCGCATCAGGGAACCGACGGGAAGCCTGAACCCTGGCGAGTTGTACTGTCGCTCGTCATATCCGAAGGGAAAGAAATCGATGGTGCTGCCCTCATTGCCAGGCGATTCGACGACACGGGATGCCACACGGTCGATTCGGTTGGATCCGCCGAAGCTCTTCTTGTACGTCAACGCCGCCCCATCGCCAAGACAGGCGAGCGTCAGACCCGCATGCATCAACTCTGACGTCTCACGATTCCCGTGGAGCCACGCTATCGAACCGATGGTTGCCGGTGCGAAGATAAACCGAAGGCCCAATCGTCTCCGGTCAGACTCGAGTGCTCGCCGCGCAAGCGAGGCTGCCACGACGATTCCACTCACGTTGTCGTTTGCGAGTGACGGATGGCAGATGTGGGCGGAGATCATGATCTCGTCGTCTGTGGTTCCCGGGATGAACACCTCACCGTACGTGAGTGACCCGCTCGTTATGGATGCATCGATATAGGCCTCGTAGTCGCCATCCACGAGTCCGCTTCGCACTGATTCCGAGAGGCAGAAGCCCCAGGTGCCGTCCTGATTTCCCCTCCTATAGGGGACCGTCTCGGGCTGTTCGGGAAGGGAATGGAGATGTGTTTCGAGTTCCGCGAGAGACAGCGTGGTGTGGACCGGCGAGCTGTTCGTGACGATATGGAGGTTGGAAACGTCGAAGTCCACGATCTTGCCGCCATCTGGTCCCTTGATCCAAGCCTCGACAACGTTCCATTCCTCCGGCACGACCCAGTCGAACACGTTGGTCCCTGAAGGAACCTCCGTCACCTGAACTGGAAGCCACTGCGCCAGGACCGCGAGTGTTGTGCGAAGCCCCTCCCCCGTCATCGACCGATTGAGGGGAAAGAGCTGCCTGGCCATCTCCATCATGGTGAGCGAGGCCGTGGAGTCGGTCTCCCTTGTCACGACGCGCCAGGTGCGGTTTTCGCAACACCGACAACCATCTTCGTGGTCACGAAACCCTCTGCGAAGCCTTCGGGTGCGTTCGACTCGATGCCGCGAAGTTTCATGAGGGCGAGGAACGCATCGTCCGTGAACCAGTGGTGTCCAAGCTGTGAGGGGAAGGACTCCTTGAGATGTGCAACCTTTGCACTCGCCTCCATCGATGACAGAGGTACGTACAGATTCGGAGCGTCGAGACCGCCGTCGAACTTTGCGATCTCGTAGCCAAGGATCACCTGGTCGCGAAAGAGTTGACCGGCCAGAGCCGCAACGAAGGCATGATCCTGGTGGCGATCGCTGAGTTGCGGGGCAATGACAAGGTCGATTCCGCCCGTCGGAAGTGCGGAACGCACGAATCGTTTCACATCTCCGGGATTCTCATAGGGGACGAAGCCATCGGTGAACTCGCCGACCACGATGCTCCCGTTTGTACCGAGCAGCATGGTCGCGCTGACGCCAGCCTCCGCAGTGCGCTCCTCGGACCCAGTCACGACGATGAATCGGAAGGTCGCATCCGGGTATCCACCCCGGAGAGAGGCCACAAGCCCGCCGGCGCCGATCTCGATATCGTCAGGATGAGCACCGAGGCACACCACCGACGACAGATCTGAGGGAAAGGAGAATCCGTTCATCAGCGTCCGTTCTTGTGCAGAAGCCATGGAACAGTTCCTGAATCGAAGATCGAGTCGAGATGCTGCTTGTCCTTGAACGTATCCATGGGCGACCAGAAGCCATCGAACCGGTGGGCGTACAGATTGCCCTCTTCGATCATCTCGGAAAAGGCACCGTCCGCAAGATCGATATGTCGGTCGAGGTAGTCGAATATCTGGGGTCTGAACACGAAGTAGCCACCGTTCAACCACAGATTGGCGCCACTGATCGGACCGATCTGTGACGGTTCATCGTCATCCATGGTCACGACGTGATACGACTGGGGCGGTCGAACAGCAAGCAGCCCGCCGACTCGGCCCGTTGCCGAGAACGTATCGATGTAGGCATTGAGATCGAGATCGGTCACACCGTCGGCATAGTTCGCAAGGAACATCTCCTCACCATCGAGGTAGCTCCGCACCTTGTTGAGTCTTTGCCCGATCTCGGTGTGGATCCCGGTGTCGACGAAGGTGATGGTCCAGTCATCGATATCGGAGGTGATGAGCTCCTTGTCGCTGCCACCCGATCGAAGTACGAAATCGTTGGACACCGCTTCCTCATAGCTGAGGAAGAACTCCTTGATCGCTGCAGCGCGGTGACCGAGCGCGAGGATGAAGTCCGTGTGTCCGTACTGCGCGTAGTACTTCATCACATGCCACAAGATCGGTCGGTTACCCACGGGAACCATCGGCTTGGGAACGGTTTCGGAGTAGTCCCGCAGACGCATGCCTTGTCCGCCACAGAAAAGGACGACTTTCATCGCTCACCTGCCTCGTAGATGGTTGCGGTGGGGATCGGGATGATGAACTTTCCGCCCCACTCCCCGATGTAATCCAACTGCGTCATGATCTCCTTTTTGAGGTTCCACGGA
Organism: Actinomycetes bacterium; assembly: GCA_023336815.1. GTDB lineage: Bacteria > Actinomycetota > Acidimicrobiia > Spongiisociales > UBA5794 > JAMBLL01. The sequence goes on along the minus strand of JAMBLJ010000162.1, from coordinate 2,686 downwards.
AGGATCAACACATAATCTGGCTTCCGTTCAGCGATCATCTCAGGTCCGTAGATCGGGATGTGTGTTCCCGGTGTGAACCTCCCATGTTTGTAGGGTGTGCGGTCGCTGGCGAAATCGATGAAATCGGACCCGACACCGCAATAGTTGAGCAACGTGTTGCCTTTGCCTGCAGCGCCGTAGATGGCAATCGTCTTCCCGTCATTCTTCACATGGATCAACGTCTGGACCAGTGCGCGTTTGGTCGCCTTCACCTTCTCCGAGAACTGTTCATACGTTGCAAGATCGAACAAGCCGAACACTTCTTCTCTTGCGAGGAGATCGTGGACTCGATCGGAGACAGGTTTCGTGTCGTCCGCATCGTGTTTGATGAACAGCCGCAGCGAGCCACCGTGTGATGGCAGTTCCTCGACATCGAAGACGGTCATGCCATGGGCGGCGAATACCTTGATCGTCGTACCGAGCGACAGATACGACCAGTGTTCATGGTAGATCGTGTCGAACTGGTTCTCATCCATCAGTCGCATGAGGTGGGGGAACTCGAATGTCGCGACACCATCGTCGGCAAGAGCGATCGGGACCCCAGCCACGAACCCGTTGATGTCGGGCCCGTGTGCAAGAACGTTGTTACCGAGAATCACATCGGCCCGGTACCCCTCATTGGCCAGGTCACCTGCAAAGGAAGCGTTGAAGAACTCCACCCGTGTGGGGATGCCCTTTTCAATGGCAGCTTCGGCAACGGTGTACGCAGGGTCGACACCAAGAACGTCAATGCCCTTCTTCTGAAAGTACTGGAGCAGGTACCCGTCGTTGCTCGCTATCTCGAGAACACGCGAATCCGATCCCAACTCGAACCGCGTCGTCATCATGTCGACGTAGTCGCTTGCGTGTTTGAGCCATGAATCCGAGTACGACGAGAAGTACGCATAGTCGCCAAAGATGACTCCTGGATCGACGTACTCACCGATCTGGGCAAGGTGGCACTCTCCGCACACCCTCACATGAAGCGGGTAGTGCGGTTCCATGTCGTTGAGTTGGTCCTCCCTCAGGAAGCTCTCACACAAAGGGTGCATACCGAGATCGACCATCGTTGTCGTCAGCGGTGTGCCACAGAAGCGACACTCGGGGATCACAGCCATTTCAGCTCCGTGGTCAGGCGACCGGCTTCGATCTCGCGTTCGATCGTCGCTAGGCGTGTGTATCGACCGAAGTCAGCTTCGGTCATGTTCGCTGCACGGAAGGCGTCGACAACCTCGTCGACGCCTGTGCGTACGGTCCATTGTGGGGTGTACCCGGGGAGGGTTTCTTCGATCTTTGCGAAGTCGACACGATACGAACGTGTATCGGGGCCGGCCGCGTCTGGCACCTGGAGCAGAGCATCGGGAACTGCATCTCCCACCATCGCAGCAATATCACGTACCTGATAGTTCTCGGTCGATCTGCCGACGTTGAAGGCCTCGTCGTGGATCATGTCCCTCGGGGCTTCGAGTGTTGCGAGGAACGCGTTGCAGACGTCCCGCACATGAACCTGAGGACGCCACGGTGTGCCATCCGACAACAGGACGATGCGACCGGTAGCGACCGCCCAGGCGCTGAGATTGTTGACCACGATATCGAGTCGAAGCGCAGGCGACGCGCCGTACACCGTTGCGTTGCGCAGATACGTCGGCGAGAACTTGTCGCTCGCGAGCTTGCGAAGATCTTGCTCCACGAGAACCTTTGCCTTGCCGTATGCGGTGATAGGGGCGAACGGGGCATCCTCGGTCACGTTGCTCGAGCCTGCGGCACCGTACAACGAGCACGATGACGCAAAGAGGAACCGCGAAACACCTGCTGACGCCGCGAGTCGGGCGAACTCCGTGGTCGCTGTGTGGTTGATATCGAACGTCAGACCTTCGTTGAGGTTGCCAAGAGGGTCGTTCGAAAGAGCGGCCAGGTGAACAACGGCATCGAAACCATCGAGGTCCTGCACAGTGGCTGATCGGATATCTCTTCGATCCGCTTTGGGTACGCGCGGCGAGAATGCTCCCGACTCGTACAGCCCAAGATCGAACGTCGAGACCTCATGTCCCGCTTCTTTGAGATACGGCACCATGACCGCACCGATATAGCCACTGGCACCAGTGACGAGAACTCTCACGTTGGTTTCCTCCCTGGCAACCCGCCTAGGGACAAGATAACCCAGATGACGCAACTCACGGAGAGCTATTTCATGGATTCCAAAGGGTCTACTCACCCCGACGCCACCATTCCACATGTGGCTGTTTCGGATGGGAACGACAGGCTGGGTGCGTCGATCGCAGCTGGGGAATATCCCAGACATCACAGGTGCTGACCACGTAGTATCCGGGTACCCCAGCACAGGAGAAGCAATGTCAGACTTCAATACCGGCATCATCGAGGAGTTTCGGGCGAACAATGGGAAGGTCGGCGGGATGTTTGAGGGCGCACCGCTGTTGATTCTCCACACGACAGGTGCCCGATCAGGTACCAACCGTGAGGCCCCTCTCATGTATCTCTCCCTTGACGACCGAATGTTCGTATTCGCCTCGAAATCCGGGGCAACAACACATCCCGACTGGTACCACAACGCCGTTGCGAACCCGAGCGTCGAGGTCGAACTCGGTGATTCCAGAACGACGAAAACAGCAGTCGTGCTCGACCGAGTGGAACGAGACGCGATATACGC
>JAMBLJ010000161.1 GCA_023336815.1 Actinomycetes bacterium | reverse complement strand
TTCGAGACATGGGTAGCAGAAACGAAGGGTGCAAACGCGTCCGGATGACGCGGGTGGGCGCAATGGGAGGCAGAGAAGAGTGAGCATCCTCAAGGGTGTCATAGGCGGACTCATCGGGTTCGCCATCGGTGCGGCAATCGCAACCGGCATCAGGTCAGCAACCGGAAACTCTCAACCGTTCGATCTCGAAGTGGCATCGATGGCAGGCTATCTGCCGGCTCTTGCGGGTTGGTTGCTTGGTGTCGGCGTCTGGGACTACTGGGCAAGACCGTGGTTCGGTCTGGAGGCGAAGCCCTACACCAAGACCGGGTGGAAGCGGTACTTCAACTTCGACACCGACCACAAGGTCATCGGCACTCAGTACCTCGTCACGTTCCTGTTCAAGTTCTTCCTTGCCGGACTGTTCGCGATGGTTATGCGCTGGGAGCTGATGAACCCGGGGCAGGATCTGCTGACACCCTCGTCGTACAACGGCTTCATGAGCCTGCACGGCACGATGATGGTGTTCGTTGCCGTTGCTGCAACGGTCGGTGCCTTCGGCAACTATGTCCTTCCGCTCATGATCGGCGCGGACGACATGGCGTTCCCGAAACTCAACGCGTTGAGCTACTGGCTCGTACCGATGGTCCTCATCTTTCTCACAGCGTCGTTCCTCGTAGGTGGTTATGACACGGGCTGGACGGGGTACGCACCTCTTTCGGTTACCACACGCACCGGTGCGTTGTACTTCAACCTTGCATTCCTCACGCTCGGGCTCAGCTCGATAGTGGGCGCCGTCAACATTCTGACGACGGTCCACAAGATGCGAGCTCCTGGAATGACCTGGTTCAGGATGCCGATCTTTGCGTGGTCGATCTACGTGACGTCCTGGCTCTCGCTGATCTTCACTCAGTTCGTTGCCCTCGCCATGGTGATGGTCGCCTTGGATCGGACCCTCGGGATGACGTTCTTCGACGCTGCTGCTGGCGGCGATCCGCTGCTGTACCAGAACGTCTTCTGGTTCTACTCACATCCAGCGGTGTACATCATGATCCTCCCCGCATTCGGGATCATGCTTGAGATCCTCGCCCACTTCTCCAGGAAACCCCTCTTCGCATACAAGTGGGCTGTGGGAGGGATGATCGGTATCGCCACGATGAGCGCGCTCGTGTGGGCTCACCACATGTTCACGTCCGGAATGCCGGATGTGCTCCTGAAACCGTTCCTCGCATCCACTGAGCTCATCTCGATTCCAACAGGGTTCATCATGCTCTCAGCGCTCGGCACGATCTGGCAGGGCAGGCTTCGGTTGCGAGTCCCCATGCTCTTCGCCCTCGGTGTCGTGTTCAATTTCTTGTTCGGAGGTATCACAGGGGTGTTCCTTGCGGATGTTCCCGCAGATATCCAACTCCAGGACACGTACTTCGTGGTCGCTCACTTCCACTACGTGATCCTCGGTGGTGGCATCTTCGGTCTCTTCGCTGCCATCTACTACTGGTTCCCGAAGATGACGGGCAAGATGATGAACGAACTGCTTGGCAAGGTCCATTTCTGGTGGATGATCATCGGGTTCAACTTCACGTTCATGCCGATGTTCTGGGTTGGCATGAACGGTATGAACCGCAGGATTTCGGACTACATACCGGCTTTGGGGGGGACGAACAAGATGATCTCGATGGCTGGTTTCTTCCTGGGCACCAGCTTCGTGATCTTCTTGTTCAACTACATCTATTCGTGGTGGCGCGGCCCGCAGGCACCATCGAACCCTTGGGGTGCAACAACGCTTGAGTGGCAGACGACATCACCGCCGCCCCATGAGAACTTCGAGACCGTGCCGGTTGTTGTGGGCGATCCATACGGCTACGGCGATGCAGACTCCCACCACACCCTTCTGGAGCCATCAGCATGAGTGACGTACAGGAAGCGCCCGAAACGACCGAGACGTCAGGGATGGGTATCGGAACCATGGTGCTCCTCGTCCTTGGTGTCCTCACTGTGATCGAATACCTGATAGCGGTATCGAAGCCGCCTGGCCAGCTCGCACTCATCTTCGTGATCGCGATAGGCAAGGCCTGGTTGATCCTCGTGTACTTCATGCATGTCAAACAGCTTTGGAAGAAGGAGGCGCACTGATGACGGCAGTTACCCATACCGCCGATGGAGTCCACGAGACTCCCGAGAAGCGTCTTGGAATCAACCAGCTCGGGATGTGGCTGTTCATACTCAGCGAGTCGATGCTGTTCGCCGGTCTCCTCATGGTGCGTTTCTCTCTCCTCGGTACCGAGATACACGAAGAGGTCTCCCAGGTCATCGGTCTGTTGATCACCGTGATTCTTCTGTTCTCCTCCTACACGGCGTTTTCCGCCGAGCGGGCAGCAGCTAGGGGCGATCTCGCCGGAGCCAAACGGAATCTGCTCCTCACCCTCGGGCTCGGCACGGTGTTCACCGCCGGTGTTGCCTTCGAGTGGTACGAGGCGCTCGAAGCCTTCCCTCCGAGTACAACCTTCGGATCCGTTTTCTTCACCATGACCGGGCTTCACGCGTTTCACGTCTTGACGGGGCTCGTGATGCTTGCGATCGTGTATCGCCGCGTGAAGCGCAACCAGTTGAGCTCATCAGACACATGGCCGATGGAGGCCTCGGTGAAGTACTGGCACTTCGTTGACGTTGTGTGGGTCTTCTTCTACCCAGCGTTGTATCTGATCAGCTGACCAACCAACAACACATACGAATAGAGAGTGACGATATGAAGAAGACAGGAAGAATGGGAAGGCTCGGATTTCTCGTAATGGCACTCGCCCTTGTGGCGGCTGCATGCGGCGGAGGCGGAGCAACTCCCGATGCGAGTGGAAACGTCGACATCGATCTCAGCGAGTTCGAGATCTCCCCGAGCGCTATCACAGCGAAGGTAGGCGACACGGTCACGTTCAGGATCTCGAACGAAGGTGCTGTTCCTCACGAGTGGATGATGGGTCGTGAGGTCTCCGATGATGAAGGCTTCCCAAGTGGATTTCATGAGAACTTCTTCGGTGACACCGAGGGTTTGATGGTTGCACCGATGGATGCTGCCATGGGTATGGAAGGCGGCATGGACATGACGGATGACACCATGGCAGGCGACGATGCCATGGCCGATGCCGAGCACGGCTTCATGGTGATGCGTGAGCCCGGCGAGGAAGTCTCGATCACGATCACCCTCACCGAGGCGCACCTCGGTGAATGGGAGATGGGTTGCTTCGTGGACGACGGCGCACACTACGAGGCTGGCATGAAGGGTTCCTTCACGGTAGAAGCTGCCGACGCCTAGAACATGACGAACGAAGCCCGGGAGATACGTCTCCCGGGCTTTTTCGCGCCCGGAGCCGAACGCGGACAGGTGAAGGGTCTGCAGGTCGTACTACGTAATACGTAATACGTAATACATAGGCGCAGCGTGGCTGTCGTGGGCGACGCGAACCTCACCCTCGTCGAGGTGATGTAGCGTTGGGTCGTCACCGGAGAAGGGATTGCTTGATGCGACGATCTGTGTTCGACCAGGACCACGAACTGTTTCGCGAATCTGTCCAGAATTTCGCCGAGAGAGAGATCCTTCCCAACGTCGAAGCGTGGGAACGAGCCGGGATAATCGACAAGTCCATGTTTCGCAAAGCCGGCCAGGCAGGACTGCTCGGAACGGCTGTCCCCACCGAATACGGGGGAGGCGGTGTTGCGGACTACCGGTACAACGCCGTCATAGACGAGGTCATGACCGGTAGCGGCGCAGGTGCCTCGGGTATGTGTATCACCTTGCACAACGACATCTGTATCCCGTACTTCTTGAGCTACAGCACACAAGAGCAGAAGGATCGCTGGCTTCCAGGACTCGCTAACGGTGACCTGATGACCGCGATCGCTATGACCGAACCGGGAACCGGGTCGGATCTTGCTGGAATTCAGACGACCGCAAAGCTTGAAGGCGACCACTACATCGTCAACGGTGCCAAGACGTTCGTCACCAATGGGATTAATGCCGATGTCGTGATCGTTGTCGCAAGGAC
>JAMBLJ010000160.1 GCA_023336815.1 Actinomycetes bacterium | reverse complement strand
TGCGAAGAGTCGGCTTCCCCGTTGTGGTGCTCGAACTCGAGCGACCGCTCACGGTGCGACGCACGGTTGCCTACTCGACTGCGGTCACGGAAGGGAGGATCGTCATCGATGGGATCGAGGGCAAACGAGTCCGCTCGGTTGCCGAGGCACTCGACGCCACGAGTCATCGCGTGGTTCCTGTGCTCGTCGCACCGGAGATCCCTGAGATCCAGGCATCGGTGGTGGTTGATGCCAGGCTTGCGAAGAAGAATCTGGGAACGTCGACGGATCAAGCTCCGTTCGTCGTTGCACTCGGGCCCGGATTCACCGCGGGCAATGACTGCCACGCCGTCATCGAGACCAAACGAGGCCACAACCTCGGACGGGTGATCTGGGATGGCCCGGCGGCACCGAACACAGGTATCCCTGGTGTGATCGGCGGTGCGTCGGCGGACCGTGTTATCCACGCGCCGCTGGACGGTGATCTGACATGGGAGGCCACGTTTGGAGACGTCGTGCAGGAAGGCGCTGTTCTCGGATCCATCGACCGCGAGCCCATTCGTTCACGAATCGGCGGAACGGTCCGCGGGTTGATGCTCCCTGGCGCCGTTTCCCAGGGGCTCAAGATCGCCGACATCGATCCCCGTTTTGATCCTACGGCTGTGCACCACATCTCGGACAAGTCGCTATCGGTCGGAGGCGGAGTGCTCGAGGCGGTTCTCGTCTGGCTGAACAACGCCGCGTTATGAACGAACTCCTATCCGATCGGCTTGGGCTCGGTTCCCGCGAGCTCGTTGCGATCGTCGGGGCCGGAGGAAAGACGACGATCCTCCACACCCTGGCTTCCGAGCTGGGATCACGGTCTGCGAGCGTCGTTCTGACAACAACGACCAGGATGGGTCCCGATCAGATCACCAACCCCCTGACGTTCTTGAGCGATCCGTCAGGCATCGAAGATCTGGTCGTGCGCGGTACACCCCTCTTCGTCCTGTCCGAACTGGCGACCGACAAGGCGATCGGCGTGTCGCCGCAAGACGTCGACCGTATCTTTGGCAGATCGTCGATCGACTATGTGATCGTCGAGGCCGACGGCGCCCGAACGATGTCGATCAAGGCGCCTGCGGAACACGAACCTGTCATCCCACCAACATCGACGCTCGTGGTGGTCGTCCTCGGTTCAGATGCTCTTGGTAAGCCACTCGGAACCGTGGCTCATCGGGTTGATCGAATCTCGCATATCACGGGCATGTCGCAAGACGATCCGGTGACCCCAAGCCGCGCAGCCGAGATCCTCGTCCACCCAATGGGAGGGCTCAAAGGGATCCCCGATGAGGCGCGCATCGTTGTCGCCATCACCAAGGTCCGGGCTGACAACAGGGATGACGTCAGCGAGCTTGCTGCGATTCTCTCCGCCGACCTCGCGATCTCCCGAACCGTGGAGATCATGGCGCCGCTAGACCCCAAACAATAGAGAGAGCCAGATCAGCCGTCGTTCCTCGGATTCTGTTGAGTCTTGGAGAACATGCGTTGTTGCCGCACCGGAACTCTCGGTACACGATCGTTCGTGCTGGTCGTCTCGACCTCATCGGTCTGGCTACGGTGTAGCTTCGATGACACACACGGTCGGCTCGATCTCGTCCATATACAGATATCCCGTGAAGTCGATGGGTGGAGAGTCGCTCGTACGTGCCGACATCGATACCGATGGGATAGCGGGAGATCGGGTATGGGCACTTCGAGATGTCGAATCCGGCAAGCTCGTCAGCGCGAAACGTCCACGTCTGTGGAGATCGATGCTGGATTGTGTAGCCACGGGATTGGATGACGAGGTCCGCATAACCCTCCCTGACGGCATCGAGTTCTCGATCACCGGTGGCGACGCACCCGTACTTCTGAGCGAGTTTCTCGAGCGAAAGGTAACAATCGAGAGGTCAGACTCGACACGGCAAGGTGTGTACGCCTCCGACTGGCCCGAGATCGAGGGCGTCACGCTGGCCGGCGAATTCGATGCTCCGACGAATATCACCGGACGAGGTCACCACTTCGTGGATGTCGAACCTCTGCACATCATCACGACCTCCAGCATGAAAGCATTGGCCACACGGGACTCGAGTATCGCAGTCGACGTCCGCCGATTCCGTCCGAACCTCGTGATCGACACAGGCGACGTCGCCGGGTTCATCGAGAACGATTGGCAAAGCAGGACGTTTTCAGGCCCTAGCTTTGGGTTCCGGGTCATCGATCCCACAGCACGATGTGTCATGGCGACGGTGGCACAGCAGGAGCTTCCTCGTCAGTTGCAAGTTCTCCAGACCCTGGCGCGGGAGAATCGGGTTGAGTACCCCATTGGATCCTTCGCCGCCTTCGGTGTGAACGCAGTCGTCTCTTCAGTCGGAACGGTGTCGATTCAAGACATCGTCACTTCGGTGTGACGTGTGCACCGGTCAGTGACTGCATCGCCTCACCGTTAGCTGGTGATGAGCTGGCTGATCTCCCAGAGATGACCATCAGGATCCGGGAAGAAACACCGGATCTCTGCGCCCCAGTCGTGAGGCGGCGTGAGAAAGCCAGCACCTCGGTCCACGAGCAGGTCGTACGCCTGCTGGCAATCCGGGACTCGGATCGTAAAGGAGTGGCTGGCAGTTCCCTCCGACGGGGGTAAGAACTCGATGCCGGGTTTGTCCTCCGTGGGTTCACCTCCCTCGACGAGCAGGAGCCATGTTCCATTGAAGCTGAACACTGCTGACGTCCCGTATTCGCGGTTCAGCTCAGCACCGAGCACATCCCGATACCAGCGACTGGAGGTCGGTACATCACGAACGACCAGGATGTGTGTCAACGCCATATCGGGTGTCGGGAACGATCCAGGCACTACCCGAGCCTAGAAGTACACCTCGATGGAAACCGACACGTCGGTGGCGTAGGCGGCCGAGATCACAACACATCATCCTCCCAGAACGCAACATGCCAAACGTTCGAGCGGCGGTGGTAGTGGGGATCAGGCAGCGCGCGTCCGCGGCGGTGGCCGTGCGGATACCATCGAGTGTGTACGAAATGTGGTCACAACTTGACCGAGTCTGGTGGTCCATTGGTAGCGGCCATCAACGATGCGGAGGTACAACCATCCGTATGCGTGTTTGATGCGATGATCATGCCGGCACAAGGGCGCAAGGTTGGTGTCGGACGTGGGACCGCCATCTTCGACAGCCAGCATGTGGTCGATATCTGACTGGCGAGCCGGGCGACGACAGCCGGGGAACACACAGGTGTGGTCTCGTGTCTGGATCCTTCGGCGCTGTGCGGCGGTCGGTCTCCGTGTGGTCGTCACCGTATGTGTCGCCAATCCCGTACGGAGGTCGGTCGCTGTCACCCGCCACTGTGCATCATCGGCATGGTCGACCATGTGACGGGCGACATCGGCGATGACAGGGCCGTATCCGGCGAGTTCCCCCGGATGGTCCTTGAGGCCGGTCAGGGTTTCGAGATCGACGAGGATGTCGACAACACCGCGGCCAACCGTGTGCAGGTCTGTTCCATCGAGAAGGTCGAGGTACACATCGGCCCTGAGTTGATCCATCGTCCGCAACTCGCTACGAGTTCTGAGGCTTTTGGCGATCGCGTTGATCCTGTCCATGGCTGCGGCGACCCGATCAGGTGGAAGATCCACACCCACCAGGTTCGCTGTGCCTGATTCGGTGGCCTCAGCGCTGATACGGCGATCACCTACGGCCTGGTCGAATCGCCTCTCAGCATCGTCAATGTCGACCTCGATACACAACCGGCGAATCCGAGCCATGATCTGGCCGGTCGTTAGCTCCGGAACGTCGTCTGCGATCCGGTCGAGTACGGCTTGCGCTGCAGAGTCGCTCAGGTGGGTCGTCGCCCTGTCGATGCCTTTCGCTCGCCGTATATCGATGAGGCCGGCCGCCAGCATGTCGGCCAATCGCGGAAGCCGCTGCTTGAGACCGAGCGCGAAACTCATCTCGATGTCCGAAGTACGGCATGTGAGATGGAGAGCGACCCGAATCTCGGCGGCAGCGGCTTCGGCGGCATCCTGGGGATCCGGCACGGGTTCGTACACATCCGTCCTGATGGCATCGGCAACTGCGGTCATATCGGCGTACATCTGGGCGTGATAGTGAGACGCCATCCGCTGATGCGCCCTCAGCAAAATGACACGGTCGAGTCCCGATATCTCGGACACATCGATCGAAGACAGCCACCCCGCGAGCACGGGTCCAGGCTCCATTGCGTCGAGTCCTGGTGGAACTCCATCGAAAACCGGTTCTACGGGTACCTCGACGGGACCCACGGGCTCTTCGCCGAACGGGATCATGTCGGCGGGCACGTCATTCCCGGACGGTTCGACGATCGGCGGTTCCTGTGGTACATCCAACATACGAACAACGTATCAGCCACCTGTGACAGATTCCGGTTCTACGCGAACGAGCGTGCGTCTTGGTAGTACGAAGTAGGTATCACGTAGTACGACAACAAAGGCCTATTCCGTATCCAGAGCGGTCCGGCTCGCATACTCTGGAACGACGTGATGCCTTTGTCGCGATATGTACCGCGTGATTCGTACTTCGATACTCGCCACACGCACAAGACCAGCGAACAGGGACCGATCGGGGGTATACAGCTGTTTCGTCGGTCAAGCGACGCCACGACCAATGCACCTTTCACCTATCCGCGCGTCTTCCTAGAACTTGCAACACGAACGTGTCTCGCTCATCACGGAGTCAGAGGGACCAACATCGGCAACTAACTCTTGACCACCTGTGATGTTCGGGAGAAGATGGGGAGGAGGTGTCTCATGCAGGTCCGACACGACCGAAACACGGACGAAAGAACCTCAACCGATCGGCCGATGCATCGATTCTTCGAGGCGATCGCCGACTTCTTCAGCCCGACTCTGGTCTGCGCAGAATGTCAAGCTGAGCATAAGCAAAGGCAGTGCCACAAGACCGGAGTTGTGCGCCCCGTGGAAGGCGACTACGGATGGTCCCAGGTGACCGCCAACGAGATCGAGTTCATCTGCCCATCCTGCGGCGAGTCGATCTGGGCGCTTACGACCCAGGCCTACTACTACCCGCTCGGCTGAGCTGGTCCGCACTCGCTGAACAACACAACACGTTGGTCAAGAATTCAAGAGATCGCTGCAACGAGTCTGTCGACATCGTCGATTGTGTTGTAGAGGTGTAAGGACACGCGAACCTTGCCTGCCCGTACCGATGCGATGATGTTGTCCGCATCGAATGCCTTCAGCGTGGCGTTGGTATCGCTCACGTCAATGGAAACGATCGATGAGCGACGCGACCGCTCGAACGGTATCGCGATACCCCGGGACTCAAGCTCGTCGATGAGACCCAGGTTGTACGCCTCGATCACATCGATGCCAACGGAATCAACGATACGAAGCCCCTCGATGTCGACGATCGGGTTGAACCACGGCGACGACGCATCCAACTTGGAAGCTGTCGCTGACAGCGCCATCACGGGTCCGTAGAACCCACTCATGGGAGCCTCGGTTGCTTTCCACCCAGGCGTGATCGGGTCGAAGGAATCCCGCAGCGCTGGGCTCACGTACAGATGCCCGAGGCCTCGCATGCCGAGGGACCACTTGTGGCTGCAGCTGAACAATGCATCGATTCCGGTCACGTCGAACGCTACCGCTCCGAATGCCTGGGATGCGTCAACGACGAGCCAGGCATTCCGACCTGCCACAAGTTGCTTCAACGCATCGAGATCCACGCGATAGCCGGTAGCCGACTGCACCAGGGACGTCGCGAGAACAACGGTGTGCTTGTCTACGGCTTCCGTAAAGGCGTCGATGGGGAGCACACCATCGATGTCCTCGACCGTCCGTAGCTCGTACCCCAGATCCTGCAACAGCATCCAGGGGAGAAAATTCGAGGCGAAATCCCTCGCAGGGACAACAATGTTGGCCCGGGTGTCGTCGATGCGTGGCAGTTGCGCCGCGACCGTCGATGCACCACCGCCTGCGCCCGTCACGAGCGCCATGTCCTGCGCATCGGCACCGATGAGAGCGGCCACGAGGGACCGCACCTCCTCACCGACATGTTCGGCGTTCACCCAATCGAAACGGCCGCGCGACCACTCATCCAGCGCCGTCTTCATCGCGTCGACGCCTCGCTGGTTGCCCAAAGCCATTGAGGCGGTGTTGAGGTAGACCGCGTCGCCTGGTGCTGGGAACAACTCCTCGATGTCGATTGTCGGTGGCATGATCTAGAAGTCTCCAGACCGAAGGGGAACACCCTGGTCACCGGCGATCACTGCTCCCAACGTCTCTTGCTGGGACTCCCACCCATCGGCTGAGACAATGGTGAATTCGTCGCCCTTGGGGACCAGCCTGAACGCCTGGCCCTCGGCGCCGGCGAACCGCGATTCGTCGAGGAAGAGTTTCGGCTTGATCCGGGCAGGGTCGCCCTCTTCGGGGCAGAACACCATGCAGTTGCCGCACTCGTTGCACAGTTCGGCGAGCACGAGATACTGCCAACGACCACCGATCTCACCAGCAAGATGTTCGGGGGACGGCAGTTTCATGAACGCACCGTTCGGACATACCGTCACGCAGAGGTTGCAGGCTGTACATCCCCACATCTGGAGGGTCTTGTCGTTGCGGCGTGGCAGCTTGGCGTTCCCCTCCCTGGTGTACAGGTCACTTCCCTCACCGGTGATGGCTGCGACATGTGCCTGGATCGAGTCGCGATACCCGTCGGCGACAGCCTGCTCGAACCTCGACGTCCGCCACGCATCGAGCGTTTGCTCCCCCGATTCGAGTACCTCTGTGGCCAGTGCCTTGAGCATCGGCTTGAGCCTCCCGTAACCCCCCGACTTGAGAAGATCAGTCGACATCGTCGCGGGCCCAACACCCATCGCGATCGTGTCTGCAATGTTCGGCCTCGTAACCCCAGCGGAGAAGGTCACGGGTGAGGTACCTCCCTGGCCGGGAACCGCGAACACCCCTGGTAGTGCATCCACCAACCGATCAAGGATCGACGACGCGAGGACGTGAAGCGGTGGGCCGGACAGATACATCCGATCCTCCGGCATCCACTGCTTGACGTTCACGACCTCGAGCGTGTTGGTGAGCTTGATCCCGAAGCGGCGACCAGCCGAATCCGCGTGGGATCGCAAATGGGTGATCAACTGGACAGCACGATCGAACTGCAGGTCGTCATCGAACGTGTCCCGTGAGAGGGTGATGTCGTCGTATCCGAGCGTCTCATGGAGCAGAGCGTCGACGCCGTCGTATCCGAGAAGTGTCGGATTGAGTTTGACGATGACATCGAGACCGTGGTCATCCATGAGATATCGCACGATTCCGTCGATCTCGTCCGGTGGACAGCCGTGCATGGTCGACAGCGTCAGGGTCCGTGCGATCTGGGAGGGGAACTCGAGATCTCGGAACTCGCCGAACGGCGCGGGAATCTCCGCTCTGAGCGCATCGATCCGTTCGCTCGCATCCATCATCGTCTCGATGAAGTGCACAACCTTCGCCGACGAAATGCCGGCAAGGTCATACCCCACGGACATGTCGAAGATGTGTGGTCCTGTGTCGGGTCCGAGGGACTCGGCAAGCGGCTCCCAACGCTTCAAGATCTCGATGATCATCCAAGCCTTGACGTACTCGTCGATCGATTGCGTCACCTCGAGCTCCTGGCTCCACTCGATGTTGTAACCGATCGTTTCGGTGTCGATGCAGGGCCGTCCTATATCGAGATCGTCCAGGATCTGTACCGTCTTGAGTTCGAAGAGACGCGCTCCACCGAGCCACGCAAGCACGATGTTCTGTGCAAGCTGCGTGTGAGGGCCAGCTGCAGGGCCGATCGGTGTCGCCGCACGCCGCCCGACGAAGTCAAAACTAAGATCGACGTCTGGATCAAGCTTCCAGATCCGCGCAGACGGAAGATCGAAAACCCGCGACCTACTCTCCCACTCCGTGGCGATTCGGCCGAGAATCGCCGTGAGGCTCATCGGTGTCAGGGCTGGCTGTTTCATCTGTCCTCCCAGCAGAAGAGACGCCCGCTTCGGCGTTGGTCAGGTGCCGAGGTTCGGAGCCTCGATTCTCGTTCCACCGTCCTGTGCGAGCGGAATCTCCGGCATCGATCCGTCGAGCCCCTTCCACAAGATATACATCGTGGCAGCAGGCTCGAGAGAAATCGTGTCTCCGTCAGAGGCGGCTGGACCGGGAGCCGTCCTCGTGACTTCGAACGTGTCGCTGAACGATGCGGATACCGAGGGCGACTCGTATTCGATCGATCCGTTCAGCGACAAGCGATGGGTGGTGCTGTCGAACCGCCCTGTCACTACCACCGCATCACCTTCGCGTCGGATCATGAACGCGTTGTCGTCCTGACCGTCGAACTCTCCCTGGTCAAGGTAGAGCCGCGGCTTGTCCTCATACGGCTTCCCTGACGTTGGGCATGCTGTGACACAGTTGCCGCATTCATTGCAGAAGTCCGTGAGCACGGCGATCTGGTACTGCTGAGCAACACGGAATGTGGGGTTACCCGATGCGACGAGCGAGCGTCCATCAACCGTGAAGGTCATCATGTCATGGGCGAATTCTTCGATCTTGTAGGTCATGAGAGCGATGTTCGGGCATACCCCAACACACAGGCTGCAGATCGTGTCACAGTCGACGCAACGACTGGCTTCAGTTCGTGCCTCTTCGGCGGTGAACACGAGGGCAGTTTCATTGAAGTTGTTTCGCACGCTCAGCGGCGTGAACTTGGTCGGCACGCGGTATTCCCTGAGGGCCCTTCGCATCACGAGACCTGCCATATCGTCTGTCTTCGGCATGTCCGGTTCAACGACCGTTGACTCTCCGGTGGAGATGGCAGCAACAATGGCCTCCGCAGCCGCCTTGCCGTCCGCCGCCGCTTTAACGATGGACGACGGCCCATCGGCCGCAACGTCACCACCGGCGTAGACGCCAGAGATCGATGACTCGAACGTGTCAGGGTCAACGTTGATATATCCCCGAGATGTCAGCTCAGGGGTGGTCTCACCGAAGAAGTCGAGAAGGGAGTGCTGGCTGATCGCAAGGATGAGCGTGTCGAGGGGGATCTCGAACTCCGAGTCGGGAACATCGTGAGGGATCTTCCGTCCCGAAGCATCCCGATCGCCGGTGTACTCCGTCCTCGTTGCGATGAGGCCCACGAGAGCACCATCCTCCACATGGAGTGCACGCGGATTCGTCATCTCTACGATGTTGATGCCTTCCTCAATACAAGCGTGGATCTCCTCAGGATCCGCGGGCATCTGGTCCTTCGATCGGCGGTAGATGAGAGAGACATCCGTTGCGCCAACCCGCCAGGCCGACCGCACACAATCCATGGCGGTGTCGCCTGCACCGATGACACCGACTCTCGGTCCGACGGCGATCGGGTCGTTCTCGCGTACGCTACGCAAGAAACTCAACGCATCGAGGATGCCGTCTGAGTCCTCGCCGTCGACACCGAGGTATTTCGAGAGTTGGGCGCCGACAGCGACGAATACCCGGCTGAACCCATCGTCTCGAAGGCCTTCGAGCGAGAAGTCCTTCCCTGCGGTCTGGCTGTACCGGATCTCGACACCGAGCTCCTCGAGGATTGCCATGTCCTTGTCGATCTCATGTTGAGGTAGCCGATACGCGGGGATCGCTCCACCAACCATTCCACCTGCATACGGGTGTGCTTCGAAGATCGTGACCCGGACTCCCGCAGCAGCGAGGGCCTGGGCCGCAGCGATGCCAGCAGGTCCGGCCCCGATGATGGCGACCTTCACACCGGTGTCGGGTGCCTTGAGAGGGACCTTTGGCCATGTCTCGTGAGACATGATGAACCGTTTCATGTCCCGGATCGCCAGCGGTTGATCCAGATGTGTGCGAATACACGTCGATTCGCAGAGATGGTCGCACACACGTCCAAGGATCGCGGGAACCGGATTGTCTGCCCTCGTTATCACAACCGCATCATCGAATCGCCCCTCGCGAACAGCACGCATGTAGGCGGGCACATCCTGTGACACAGGGCATTCGTCGATGCACGGCGCCTCGATACAGTCGAAGAATCCGAGCTTGCGATCAGTCTTCGATCGATCCATACGGAAGGACTCCTTCCGATACCGCCAGGCGTCACGAACGGAATCTGCGTATCCGCGCAGGTTGATCCTCCCAAGCACTCGCATCCCGAGGACAGAAAGTGTTTCAGCGTCCGCCTGGTCATAGCCACGCTCTATCGCCCAGTCCTCGACCACAGCAGGGATCGGAGTGCGCCACTCGCCACCGAGGTGTACCGCCAGGTCGTGTGCTGCGTCATGGCCGAACGCCATACCGCTGTCCGCAAACACGGTTCCGGACAGCATTTCGGCGAACAGACCGAAGTGATGTTCAGCAAGGGCGGTACGACCTACAAGATCCGGGAGGCTCGCTGCCTCCGCCTTGTCGAGGCTCAGATTGAGCTCGTCGATGTACTGCGGCATCCGAAGATACCCACCCGTCTTGAGCAGGTCCGAACACACCGTGATCGTTGTCACTCCGGAACGGAGCAGATCGCTCACATTGAAGGCGTCTGCGCCTCCTGCGAACGACATCAGCAACTCGCCACGGAACTCCTCCGCCAGTCGCAGGGCAAGGTTCGACGTGACCGCATGGAGCGCACGGCCTGATAAGTACATCATGTCGTCATCGGGGAACACCGGTCGGTGATTCTCGACCTCGAGCGTGTTCGAGAGTTTCAGACCGAACGTAAGATTCTGGTTGTTTGCGACTCTTCTCAGATTGTGAAACATCGGGATAGCATCCACATATTTCAGATCGTGACCGAAAGCCTCGTCTGGGATCACAACGTCCGAGAATCCGAGTTCATCGTTGATGATTCCACGCACTCTGTCAGCACCGAGCAAAGTCGGATTGACCTTCACCGACGTATGGAGTCCACGCTCTTCGAGGAGGTACGTGGTGATCAGTTCGATCTCCTCGGGAGGGCACCCGTGCATCGTCGAAAGGGTCATCGTGTTCGACAGCTGTGTGGGAATGTCGATGTCTTTGATCGCCGGGTATCGCTCGGCAACGATGTCGATGAACGGATCGATGTAGCCTGAGGCGTCGTTCATCACATCGAGGTACCACTGGACGTTCGGCTGTTGGATCCCCTGAAGGTCGTACCCCACGCTCATGTTGAAGATCATCCCAGGGGCGTCCCCGGGGAACCCCAGTTTGTCGTGGAGGGCATGGATGAGTACCCATGCGCGTAGGTACTCGTCGAAAGACTGGTGCACCTTCAACTCCTGAGACCACTCGACGTTGTACCCCTCATCCTCGAGATCAATGCACGGTTTGTTGACGTCAAGCTCATCAAGTGTCTGGATGGTCTTGAGCTCGATAAACCGTGCACCCACGAGCCATGACACGACGATGTTCTGTGCCATCTGGGTATGGGGTCCTGCAGCTACGCCGAAGGGTGTCTCGAGCTCCTTGCCGTAGTTCGTCAGGCGGAACCGATCAGCCTCGTTCGGTACGAAGAAAGCCCGCCTCGGAATGCCGAAGATCGAGTCTTTCTCCTCGAGTTCAGTGAACACCCAATCGGTGAGTTGCTCCATCGTGATGGGTGCGAATCGGTCCGACATGAAAAGTCTCCTCTCGACTATGTCGATCTTGAAATGTTCGTCTTCACAGGCGTGCGTGGAGTCGGGCTGCTTGTTCGCGGGACTTGGCCCTGATCTCGTCGGCGTCGACCCTCGTCGGTGAACCGTCCTTGAACACTGTCTCGCCCTCGACCTTCACCTCAACCGGGTGAATACCTGCCGTGAAGGCTATGTGCCACGGGTCCATGGGGTCGTAGGACCAGGTCACCT
The DNA here is from genome assembly GCA_023336815.1 of Actinomycetes bacterium. GTDB lineage: Bacteria > Actinomycetota > Acidimicrobiia > Spongiisociales > UBA5794 > JAMBLL01. The sequence goes on along the minus strand of JAMBLJ010000160.1, from coordinate 4,571 downwards.
CGTCGTTGCGAGCCTCGGGGACGAGACTCCAACCGTTCTCGAGCCACGACCACGCCGGATCCGGTCCAACGGTCACATCCACCGACCGCTGCATCACGTAGGCAAGTCGGAACGACTCGATCATGTTGGCTCCGATGCCATCGGTGCCAAGGGCAACAGGATTGGCGAAACGAGCTGGATTCGCGTACCCCACACCGTTGTTGAGGTTGGATCGGGGGTTGTGAAGGATCGTGCCTTTGAGTTCATGATCTGTCGGGAGATAGACGCAGTGGCTGAGGAGCCACTTCTCGTTCGTCAGCCCCGCGAGGCGCTCAGGGGCATCTATGTCGCCTGGACCCTCTGCCACGTGGATGTGGACACCAACCTCATAGTCGTCGGCGAGGGCGGCGGCTCCTTCAAGCGACTCGTCGCTGCAGGTGAACGCGGCGTGAACTCCGACAAGACACCTGCCGCCTTCGTCAAGGAACCGCTTGTTCTCTTGCAGACCCCGTCGAGCGCCATCGGCACCGTTGCGGTCGCTGACGCCGTATCCCGTGACGATCCGGACACCAACCTCCTCACAGGCATCAGCGATGACTGACAAGGAACCTTCGATCGCACCGGGTGTCTCATTGTGGTCGATGATGGCCGTGGTTCCTGACTCGAGAGCCTCAAGGGCACCAAGTTTTGCAGACCATTCGAGCATCTCAAGATCGAGCGCGGCATCGAGACGCCACCACACCTGCTCGAGGATCTCCTGGAAGTTGGTGGCCACCTTGGGCGGTGCTGGCATACCCCGTGCCAGTTCGGAATACAGGTGGTGGTGGGCGCAGACGAGTCCTGGGGTTACGGCGGTCATTCAGACACCTATCTCGAGTGGTTGATGAACATTCATGGGAAGTTGCGTGCGCCAGGTTCCGTCGATGGCGTGATACGCACCGGCAACGGCTCCGGCCGTGGGCACAAGACCGATCTCGCCGACTCCTTTGACACCGAACGGCGACCTCGGTTGAGGCACCTCAACGAGGATGACTTCGACGTCTGGCATGTCCTTGGGTCTGATGATGTTGAGATGACGCAAGGTGGATTTCGTTGGCATACCCACATCATCTGTCGGAAACTCTTCGGTAAGCGCGTAACCGAGACCCATGTGGATCGAACCCTCGACCTGGCCCTCAACCAGCACCGGGTTGATCGCCCGACCAACGTCATGTGCTGCAATGACCTTCTCGATCTTTCCTGTTGTCTTATCAGCGATCACTACCTGGCATGCATATCCGAAGGCAGAGTGGATGACCGGGTTCGCAAGTCCCTCCTCGAGGCTGTTCGTCCAGTCAACGGTGTAGGTGCCGTTGTAGTCGACCCCGATCCGTCGTCCATCGGCGATCGCAGCTCTGCATGCGTCCTCGACAGATCCTGCCGCCATGAGCGTTCCCCTGGAGCCTGTGGTTTGCCCGGCAGAAAGATCTCTGCTCGTATCGACGTAGACGTTGATCGTTTCGGGGTCGATGTCCAGTATCTCTGCTGCGACCTGGAGTGCGACCGTGTGCACACCCTGACCCATCTCTGTCCACGCGTGCCGCACGTCAAGGGTGTCGTCCTCGTTGAAGCGGACCACTGCCTTGGCGATCTCCTTGAATCCATTGCCGAGACCGGAGTTCTTGATGGCCGCACCGATGCCGACAGCTTTGCCCTGGTCGATGGCTTCGTCGTAGTGAGGCTTCACAGCCTCGAGGCATTCGGTGATCCCTCGAACCCCGTCATCCATGATCTGACCAGGTCCCCAAACAGATCCAGGGACCGCGACGTTCTTCGCTCTGATCTCCCATGCGGATATCCCGACCATCTCAGCAAGACGATCGATAGAGCCCTCGGTTGCGAACTGGGCCTGGTTCGCACCGAACCCCCTGAATGCACCGCACACAGAATTGTTGGTGCGCGCGGCGACGGCGTGTACGTCGACGTTCTCGATCGTATAGGGACCGCAGGCGTGACCTGCGGCGCGCTCGAGCACCTTCATGCCAACCGATGCGTATGGCCCGGAGTCGCCGACCATTCTCGCCCGCAAAGCTGTGACCACACCACCGATGTCACAGGCCATTGTCATCTCGATGCGAATCGGATGACGCTTGGCGTGGATCAGGAACGATTGTGGCCTTGTGAGGGTGCACTTAACCGGCTTGCCCATGAGGTAGGCCGCAAGGGCAGTGTGACCCTGGTTGGACATGTCCTCTTTGCCTCCGAACGCCCCACCGTTCGACACGAGTTCGACCGTCACGCGCGTGGTATCCACGTCGAGCATCGCTGCTATCTGGTCGCGGTCGTCCCAGACGCCCTGGCCGCCCGAATACACGTGGAGCGATCCGTCTTCTCGCGGAACGGCGACCGTTGACTCCGGTTCAAGGAAGGCATGTTCGACGCGCTGGGTCAGGAAGGTATTCGTGACGATGTGCGCTGCCTCATCGAGCGCCGTGTCTACGTCACCGCGGACATAGGTCGACGTCGAGAGGACGTTCCCATCGAGGCCCCACACTGCGTCTTCATCGGACTCGAGTGCGGCATCTGCGGTGACGAACGGGGGTAACACGTCATAGGTGACAGCGACGAGATCAGCAGCGTGTCTAGCGATAAGGACATCATTCGCGACCACGACCGCGAGAACATCTCCCCTGTACGACGTCCTCCCCCCTATAGGGATCATGACCGGCCAATCCTTGTGAATGATCCCCACGCGGAGATCGCCAGGGATGTCGGCCGCGGTGTAGACGGCAGCGACCCCATCCACGGCCTCTGCAGCCGACGTATCGATGCGGACGACATCCGCCCTGGCGTGGTCGGCGAACGTGAGAGCAGCGTGGAGCATCCCATCGATCTCTATGTCATCGACGAATCCCCGATCGCCAAGAGACAGCTCACGCGCCTCGTACTTGACGCCGTCTCCGCCGATAGTTCCCGATCGACCCCGCACCGGGATGGCCTTACCGGAGGCAAGCAATTCAACTGCCGCAATGATCTTCGTGTAGCCCGTACACCGGCACAGATGGGCGCCTAGCCTTCCTTCGATCGTCGCACGGTCGAGGTCTGATCCCTTCTGATCGATGAGCGCTTTCGACCGTACGAGGATGCCAGGTGTACAGAAGCCGCACTGCAACGCACCTGTTGCCGCGAACGCGTTGGCATACCGCTCCCGCTCGGACTCGTCGAAACCTTCAAGCGTTGTGATCGTCTTGCCTTCGGCCTTCTCGAGCGAGACGAGGCAGCTCGCCATGGCCTTGCCATCGACCAGCACCGTACATGCACCGCACTGACCAGATGGTGAGCAGCCATCTTTGGGTGATGTGACACCAAGGCCGTTCCGCAAAGCGGATAGGAGGTGGGGGTGCTGCTCCCCTACGGCGACTGGATCGCCGTTGAGTTCGAACGGGATCGTCATGGGCGACCCTTGTGAGGCTGGCTGATAAGTCCGAAGTGCTGAGATTGGTGGTATCGATCGAAATCGAACAGCGTGTTCTTGTAGAAGTCGCAGTAATCGAGATCGATGGTGGCGATAGCGATCTCGTCACCGGTTGTTATGCATTGAGCCTTGATCTGGCCGGACGGGGCAATGATGACCGACTGTGCGAGGGAGTCGACACCCTCCTCGATGCCACCCTTTGCGACACCGATCACGTACGTTCCGTTCTGGTAGGCACCTGATTGCATGACAAGATGGTTATGGAAGCCCGCCAGCGCGTTCTGCTGCGGATCCGGGCTGTAGTGCAATGGCGTGTTGTATCCGATCAACACCATCTCGACACCCTGGAGACCCATGACCCGGTATGTCTCGGACCAACGGCGGTCGTTACAGATCGCCATGCCCACGATCCCCTCGAACGCATTCCACACCTGATATCCGTCAGGGCCGGGTTCGAAGTAGTAGCGCTCGAGATGCTGGAATGGCCGATCAGGTTCGTTGCTCTCATGGCCTGGCACGTGGACCTTGCGATACTTCCCCACAACCGATCCATCTCGCTCGACGAGTATCTGGGTGTTATAGCGATGCCTCGTGCCTTGTTCGTCGACGAAAATTTCGGCGTATCCGAGACAAAAGCCCACTTTCAGTTCGGCGGCACGGTCGAACAATCTCTTGGTTTCGGGTCCAGGCATCTCGGTCTCGAACCAGCTGTCGATCTCGTCGTCGTCCTCGAGAAACCATCGGGGGAAGAAAGTGGTCAGCGTCAGCTCGGGAAAGACGACCAGCTCGCATCCACGCCTTACACCCTGCTCGAGCAAGGCGAGGAGACGATCCACGACCTCGGCTCGATCTTCATCCCGTGCGATCGGACCCATTTGAGCAGCACCCACCGTGATGTTCCGTGCCACTGTTGTTCTCCTCGTCTGGGGTCATGACCAACCGTACTGCATGACCGACTCGCTCGAATCTGATTGTCGTCGCCCACTTAACATTTTGTCAAATCGACCTGTATGTTCTGTAAAGGCCAACCAGATACCTGAACGCTGTCTAGGTCGCTCGCGTCACCTCGCTCAACTCATGGCTGGGGATGACACGTATCGCGCAGACGCTGGCAGGAGCATCTTCGAACTCGCCCTCC
>JAMBLJ010000159.1 GCA_023336815.1 Actinomycetes bacterium | reverse complement strand
CCGGAACTGCTGATCCCTGACCGGCGCGACGGTGTGCTGTCGATGCTCTCGTCACGGCCTCTCACCTCCACCGACTATCTCAGTGCACGTTTTGCAAGCCTGCTCACGATCGTTTCCGCGTTCCTGCTCGTGCCCCAGATCGTCCTGTTCCTCGGTCAGGTCGGCACCGATCCCGAGGGCCTGCTCAAGGGCATCGGGAACGCTGCTGACACCATCCCGAAGATCATCGCTGTTGCCGCCATCTACGCGCTTGCATACGTTCCACTTGGATTCGTGATCGCCAGCCTTTCGAACCGCAAAGCGGTCGCAGCGAGTGTGTACCTGGCCACGGCGATCGCTCTCACCACGTTTGCCGACGCCATAGTGAGGAACGCATCGTTCACCGGGAGTAAATGGGCCGCCCTCATCTCACCGATCAACACGGCAGATGCCGCGAACCACTGGATCTTCGGATCCACAGACAACAGCTCACTGCTGGCGGTTGCAGGAATCGATCCCATCTGGGCTGTTGTCGCTCTTATTGTCGGTGGCATGGCCATGACAGGCTTCTCGGTAGCGAGATACCAGAGGCTCATGTGACCACCGATCCTGCCTTTGTCGAGTCGCCGACGATCGAGGTGAAGGCCGCTTCGAAATGGTTCGGTCAGAAGGTCGCCGTGTCACGGTTGTCATGCTCGTTCGGTCCAGGTGTGACCGGTCTTCTCGGGCCAAACGGTGCAGGGAAAACGACGCTGCTGCGAATGATCTCAGGACTCACTTCGGTCTCTCACGGGGCAGTGACGGTCCTTGGCCGAGATCCTCGCAGACACCACGACGTGTTCCGGTCTGTGGCGCTGGTGCCTGACGAGGACTCCGTATACGACGAGTTGACCGGTCGCCAGCTCGTTCGCTACAGCGCTCAGCTCTCCAACGCTGAAGCCGGGATGACCCCCGAGGACGCATTGGCGTTCGTCGAACTCGCCGATGCCGCTGATCGACTCATCGAGGGATACTCCAAGGGCATGAAACAGAGGATCAAAGTGGCGGCTGCTCTCGTCACAGATCCTCAAGTACTGATCCTCGATGAACCACTCAACGGAACCGATCCGATTCAGCGAGCACACCTGATCGGCCTCTTCGAGCAACTCGGAGAGGAGGGAAAGACAGTGATCGTGTCATCACATGTTCTCGAGGAAGTGGAGCGGGTGTCGACACGTGTGGTCGCGATCGTCGATGGGAGATTGGCCGCAGCGGGTTCCGTCGATGCAATCCGCGCCGCTATGCACGACATCCCGTACATCGTAAGGATCAACACAGATCAGCCACGAGAGCTCGCTTCAGCCCTTCTCATGTCACCCGCATCGATTGGCGTGTCGATCGACGATGGTTCACTCGAGGTCACGACCGACGACATCCGCACCCTTGGCGCGGATGCGCCTCGGATTGCACGATCGATCGATGCGAGTATCACGGCGTTCCGGCCTCAAGATCAATCACTCGAATCCGTCTTCCGGTACCTGGTCGAGGGACGATGACTCCGATCAAGGCTCTCTTCGTGATGTCGGTGCGTCAGTCGTTGCCCTTGCGCAGAACGGTGGTGCTCCTCCTGATCCAGCTTGCGCCAACGGGAATCTTTCTTCTCTCAACAGCCAACCGAACCACAGGAGCCGGAACGGAAGCGCTCGTAGAGATCGGTGGTGCGACATTGTTCGCGCTTGCGATTCCCGTGGTGAGCATCGTCCTCGGTTCCGCGACGCTCGGTATCGAGCGTCGCGATCAGACTTTGAGCTTCATCGTGCTGCGGCCCATATCGAGAGTTTCCCTTGCTGGTATCAAGATCGTGGCATCCATCGTGGCGGCGTCACTTATCAACGTCGTGGGCGCCGTCGCGTTGGGGACCGCGCACGCTACTCGCTTCGGCGAACCGGGACTGATCGGTGGTCTCGTCATCGGTACGCTGATCACTACAGCCATCTATGTATCGCTCACGGTGCCACTCGGGTTCCTGACCGACCGAGCAGTGATCGTCGCTCTTGCCTACCTCTTCGTGTTCGAGAACGGCGCAGCGGCCGCACTCGGTGGACTAGCGACGATGTCGCCATGGCGTATCGGATTCGCAGCCTTCGGTGCCACAGCCGGGGAAGCGTCGATCATCGTCGGCGGTGTTGTTGGCTCCCTCGAATTGTCCGTAACCCGTGGGCTCATGTCCGTTGCTGTCGCGTTCCTGGTTGGTCTGCTGCTCACGACGCAGATGCTTCGTACCCGTGACCTGGCCTGAACTGTCGCGGAAACCCGACTCCGTGACGGTACGGTGAGCCCATGACAGCGCTGCTCGCACGGTTCCGACGTGGCGATATGGGCACAGCGGCCATGATCGTCGCCGCGGGAATCCTCGTCTCGCGGCTTCTCGGCATCATCCGCGACATGGTGTTCGCTGCGATGCTCGGATCCGATGGTGTGACTGATGTCTATGTGGCCGCATTCCGTATCCCGGACTTTGCTAACTATCTCCTCGCAGGTGGATTCCTGACGATCACGTTCATACCGATCTTCTCCTCATATCTCGCGGATGACGACGAAGAAGGTGGTTGGCGAGCCTTTACAGCGATCCTGAGGTGGTTGTCGCTCGGAATCACCGTTGCGATAATCGCAGCGTGGGTCGCCGCGCCAGCGATCCTGAACTGGCTATACCCGGACTTTTCCGCCGAACAGGTCGCATCGACAACGACGCTCACCCGGATCGTTCTCCCTGCACAGTTCGCATTCGTCGTTGGAGCGATGTTCGCTGCCGTGCAGTACGCCAAGGGCGTGTTCACGATCCCGACGATCGCACCGATCGCGTACAACCTTGGCATCATCATCGGTGGAGTCACCTATGCAGCGGTCACAGGAACCCAGGACCCGGCCGGATTCATCTGGGGTGCACTCGTGGGTGCGTTCGTTGGCAACTTCGCTCTCCAGGTTTGGGGAGCACGACGCGTCGGTATGCGGCTCTACCTCGGTACCTCGTGGAAACACCCTGCCATCCTGTCATACCTAGCGATCGCACTTCCGCTCATGCTCGGACAATCGGTTGTGGCACTCGACGAGATCTTCATGTCAGTATTCGGCCAGCGTGCGGGGACAGGGTCACAGACCAACCTCCAGTACGCACGCCGAACCATGTTCGTACCGATCGGAGTGATCGCGCAGGCCGCTGCCGTTGCAGCGTATCCAACGCTCGCACGACTGTTCGCCGAGGGCAACCGAGCGGAGATGCTCAAGACGGTCAACCGGGCCCTACGGTACGTCCTCGTTCTCTCCATCGGTGCTGCCGGCATCGTCGCGGCAATGACGGTCCCTACGGTCCGGGTCCTCTTCGAACGTGGGGCATTCACATCACAAGAGACGGAAGCGGTCGCCGCTGCATTGTTCATGTACGCGTTCGGGATTCCGGTGTGGGGCGCACTCCAGATCATCACACGAGCGTTCTACGCACGTCGTGAGATGTGGACGCCCGTGATCATCGGTACGGTCGTCACGTTCTTCGCTGTGCCTACGTATGCCGTCATGGTCAACGCCTTCGGGTTCCGCGGCGTGGCCATCACGTCGGTGCTCACCCTTGGCATCTATACCGCTGTCTTGTTCGCTGTTTGGTACCGGCCCACGGACGCTCGGAGCGGTTTCGCAACAGTCATCCGCTCCGCCGGACGCGCGATACCTCTCGTCGTCCCAGCGGCATTTGCAGCAAGCGGTGTTTCATGGATGATCTCAACGGGGATCGCAGGCGCGCCGCTTATCTCGGCGATCATCGCTCTCGTCGCTGGCGGAGCCGTCTACGTCGGCGTCGTTATCGGTATCGGGTCGACCCTCAACGACTGGCTGCATGAACGACGGCCACCTGGTGACGGTCCGTCTGAGATCGAAACCGTGGCTAGCGCGGTGGATACAGCCCCGTAGCTTTGGATTCCTCGGTCTGCCAGAACACGTCAGCCACCTCATCGACAGCGTCCAGTAGTGCCTGGGACGCGGCAGGATCCATTGACTTCTTGGCATCCCCAGCCGCCTTCAACGCACGCCAGAACATGTCGTGAAGACCGGGGAACTGTTCGAGATGGTGAGGTTTGAAGAAGTCTGCCCACAGCACAGAGAGGTGGTGCTTTGCGAGTTCGGCGCGTTCCTCTTTAAGGAGCACGCACCGTGTACGGAACGATTCATCATCCGACGCCTGGTACTTCTGTGCGATCTTGAGACACGACATCGCTTCGATCTTCGCTTGTGCAGGGTCGTAGACACCACAGAACAGATCGCAATGTGCGTAGGCTTGGTGCTTGGGACGCAAGAGTTTTTCGATCAGTTTCACAGGTCCTCCGTGGCTCGAGTACACGACCCACATTACCTGAAGGTTGCGGGCGTGAACGACGATCGATCCCGGTAGCGTCGAAAGGGAGCTGCAATGTCAACTCGTCGTACGATCGCTGGATTGATCGGCATCACGGCCGTATCGGCCGCTGTTATGCGCGGCCTCACAAGGCGCTTCGAGATCAAAGAGGTGTCGATGTCGCCCGCCCTCCTCCCTGGAGACTGGGTAGCGGCGCGGCGCAGAACGGGCGTACCTGGTCGAGGGGATATCGTGATCTTCGTAGATCCCACCGGATCCGGGATGAACCTGGTCAAGCGAGCGATCGGTCTTCCGGGCGAAGAGATCCGAATCACACAAGGAAGGGTCACCGTCGACGGAGCCGTGCTTGCGGACAAGTGGGCACAGGGATCAACTTCTCCCGACGGAGTGTGGGCGGTACCTGACGGCCATGTGTGGGTGCTTGGAGACAACCGCGGCGCATCCACAGACGACGGCAGACACCTAGGACCGATCGCGATCGACAACGTTCACTGGATCGTCGTCGCCCGATACTGGCCAGCTAGCAGGATCAGCCTCGTCTCTTGAGGACCACGTTCATCCCTCGTCGTCCGGACCTCTGACGCTACGGTTCGTTCATGTCGGGAGCGTCAACGAAGGATCGTCAGAGAGATAGCCGCGGCACCGGCCTCATCGTGGCTGCGACCGCCTTCAGCGCTCTCGCAGTCCTCGTGTTCCAGGCGCTCGCGAGTCGGAAGCTCGGAACGGAAGGTTTCGCCCCGATCGCTGTCCTGTGGACCGTCACATTCTTGTTGTACACCGTGCTCATGCTCCCTGCTGAACAACATCTGACACGGGCACTCGTGGTGACCGGGTCCATCGATCAGATCCGCAAGGTACATCGACAGATGGTCATGGCCTTCAGTTTGGCGATGGTTCTTGGTGTGGGTTTCACAGTGGTAATGCTCGAGCGATTCTTTGACGGTTCGGCGGTCTACATCGCGATCATCGCAGCCATCGTTGCATCGCGATCGACCATGGCAACCGCTCGTGGCACGCTCGCAGGACATCGTCGATTCGCCGGCTACGGCGCATCCGTGGGACTCGAAGCCGCGACACTGCTCATCGGCGGTGTCCTCATGTACAGCACCGGCGCTGGCGCTGCCGGTTTTGCCGTTGTGATGGCCATCGCCCCACTCTCCACGTTATTCGCCCGACCTTTTTCCGCCAAGGGAGGAGAAGCTGACCACCATGTCGTCGACGCACAGGCTGGAACCTTCCTTGTATGGCTGATCATCGCTACCGCTGCAAGTCAGATGATCATCGCGGGGGGACCGATCGCCGTGAGCTTCGTTGGGGGGGATGTTGTTGCTGTGAGTATATTCTTCACGTCTTTTGCCCTATTGCGTGGGCCGGTAACGTCTGCCTACAACCTGGTTGCGCGCGTACTTCCCGACTTCACGAACCTCGCGCACGGCGACGATCCAGGGCGGTTGTGGGTATGGGCGCGGCGTATCACCGCTGCGGGATTCGCCGTCGCCGTAGTTGGGGCGGTCGGATCGGGGCTGTTTCTTCAAACCATCGTAGAAACGATCTACGGCAGTAGTTTCTCGCCGCCGATGCTGGCCGCGGTGCTCGGTGGGGCAGGGGTAGGGCTTGGTCTGGGCGCCCTATTTGCAACCCAGGTTTACTCGGCTGCTGGACTTGGCCGTCGTCTCGCCACAGGGTGGATCCTCGGTCTTGTTGCAGCGATCGCTGTACTCGTCTTTGTTGATCTCGAACCGATCAGTCGCGTTGCGCTCGCATTCGCTGCGGGAGAGGGCACCGGACTCCTGCTGCTTGGGTTGGTACTCACAGACCCCAAACGATGACCAGTCTCATGCCATGGCGACAAGCGGCACCAGGTGTCGACCCACTCGCTATCCGTGTGAGTTCCACACAGGCATCGTGTTGCCAACCGATCGATTCCAGAAAGGCACGATCCAGTCATATCCAACCGCCTCTGGTCCCCCCAGCACGATGACCTCGGTTGCTCCGAGTCGGCCTACCTCAGCATCGACGAGGCCGAGGGACGCAGCGTCAAGAAGCAATACAGGAGCGTTGTTGAGTGCAGCGATAGATCCGCCTGCCAGCGCATCGGCATAGTCGAGCGCTGTTGCCAGGTACACGCGACTTGCCCCGGAGGGATACGTCGCCTGTGAAACAGCAACCGACGTTTCGGGTCCGGTCGCTGCACCGATTCGGTTCACAGACACAACACCGGCAAGACCTGCGATCTCGTTCAAGACATCATCGGAGATAGCCGACGTGTTCCCGACAATGGTGACCGAGGCACCTGAAAGCCCTTCGAGATAGTTCTTCGTTGGACCGGACAAGATTACGCTGTCGGACAGAAGCAGTGGTCCGGCGTTAGCTCCAGCAGCCGTTGATGCTGAGACAGCATCGGGATACGAGTAGCCGAACGACACGTACACGTTCGTCGGATCGTTGAACATCGCCTCTGCGACCATCGTGGCGGTCTGATACCGATCAACACCGCCAATACGTTCGACGGTTCCATACGCACCGAGTTGACCCGCAACCTTTTCAGTGACGGCACTCGTTCCTCCCACAACAACGATTCTGGATGGCTGGATCTCGTCGAGAGCTTGCCGCGTTGCGAGTGGCAGTGTGTCTGGTTCAGTCAGAAGAACGGGCGCCTGTAGCGCAGATCCCGCTGCTCCAACAGCAAGTGCGTCCGGAAAGGCCCTCCCAGTCGTCACGAAGACGGTTTCCGCACCGGATCCGTAGCCATCTCGAGCGATCTCAGCAGCTGTGACGAACCGGTTCAGCCCCGCAAGACGCGGCAGATCGATCTGCGTCGCTGCACGCAACGACGCATAGGGACTTATCGCCGTCCCACCAGGTTTCCTCAATTCGAAATGGATCTGGGCAGCGGAATTCTCGGCGTTGCCACTGTCTCCGACCCATCCGATCAGTTGGCCCGCTTGGACACGCACGCCTGGCTCGATCCCCGGTGCGAATCCCCAGCCGTTGCCATCGTCGGTTCCTGGTGTGTCATTGTTGAGATGGATGTACCAGGTCTCCCAACCGTCATCGGCGGTGATACCCCAAATAGCACAGCATGCACGGCCGAGATCGGTACTCGTCCAACGGACAACCCCATCATGAGCCGCAACAACGGGCAGACCCTTGAGCCCATAGGTCAGAATGTCATTTCCGATATGGGAGCGCGAACATCCGTCACGGCACGCGCCGAACGTGTCCGAGTAGTAGACCCGACCGACAACGGGAAAGACCAGCGGGTAGATCTCCTCCTCGGCGGCAACTGCCGGCGGTGGTGAGGATGAGATCGCCAACGTGGCTGCGACCAGCGCGATCGTAACAATGAGGCTTCGAATCATCAGGGATAGTATCGACGTTCTGGCACGCCGCCTTAAGAGAGACATTACAGAGATCAGGCGATACCATCGGTCCCGTGAAAAAACTTGCCACCATTATCGCGTCCGCCTCGATGGCGGCAACATTCGTGACGATTCTTCCAGCGACAGCGGTCGCCCAGGAGACTCCGGCTTCCCAACCCACCCAGATCGTCGCCGTCGGCGGAACCAACGCCGTTCCAACTGCGACTCTCTCTCACCTCAACGTTTGCGCCACGGGTGCGACACGATTGTCAGGTGGCGACCGCTATGCAACGGGCCGAGCTGCACTCTCACTGGAGAGCGTTACGGGTGGAACGGTGTATGTCGCCCAGGGTCGTACCTTCGCCGATGCTCTTCCTGCCGGCGCAGCCGCCAATGCTGACTCATCGGCGCTCGTGCTGGTCGAGCACGACAGTGTCCCCCCACCATCCGAAAGGTCACTGAACGAGATCGCTCCGGACAAGATCGTGATCGTCGGTGGACCTGCTGTCATCGACGACGGTGTTGAGGCGACGCTGCGGGACAGTTACGGAGACGTGGTCCGCATTGCAGGTCCCAATCGCTACGAGACCGCGATCGCCCTCTCCCAGTTCCAGTTCCCTGACATATCGGCCGACAAGCCAGGCCCAGACGCGGTGATCATCGCAACCGGTGAAGGATTCATCGATGCTCTAGCTTCCGCTCCCCTCGCCGGGTACAAGAAAGCGCCCCTATTGCTCGTGCCTGACAACGGTGTACCGCCGTCGCTCGCCCGAGAGATCCAGCGACTGGCACCGAGCGAGATCTTCGTCATCGGTGGAACGGCTGTCGTCTCCGATGCAGTGGCGACCGAGATCGCCGCAGCACTCCCCACTGCCGAACTGATCCGCATCGCAGGTCAGAATCGCTTCGACACCGCCAAAAAGATCGCCTCGTACCTTCCGCCATCGCCCGAACGCGTCATCGCAGTCACCGGCTTCGACTTCCCCGATGCGCTCGTTGCGGGAAGTGTCGCACGAAACAACCCACTCGTCTTGATCGATCGCAAGGGACTCAACAACACATCAGCCTCAACGATCTCGACCGCAACGGGCAAGCCATGCAAGCCGATCACCAAGATCTCCTCCTTCACGACATACCATCCGGCCGGTCAGAGCAGGGTCATCAACATCCATCTCATCGCCGACCAGGCTGACAATGCCATCGTCCTGCCTGGTGATACGTTCAGCCTCAATGGATACGTTGGCAACCGTACGGTGGAAAAGGGGTATGTGGCGGCGGGGGCGATTATCGGCGGAAAGCTCGTGTGTTGCGATCATCCAGTCAACATCGGGGGTGGAGTGAGCCAGTTCACGACCACCCTCTACAACGCCATCTTCTATGGCGGACTCGAGGATGTCACCCACAGACCGCACTCGATCTACTTCAGCAGGTACCCGCTCGGTATCGAGGCAACTCTCGCTTACACCGGAATCGACCTCGAATTCCGCAATGACACCGACTGGCCGGTCCAGATCGATGCGTCGTACACGTCGAGGTCGGTGACCGTTGATCTCTGGGGATGGAACGATCAACGTACGGTGGACGCTCAGGTCATCGGCTCTGCAACCACAGCCGATGGCGGAAAGGTGAAGATCATACGGACCATCACCTACCAGAACGGAACCAAGAGCGTCCAATCCTGGTGGCACACCTACAACGGTGTCCAGTCGGCCCCTCCCGAGCCAACACCGCCACCACCAAGTCCTGACCCGGCACCTACGCCACCGCCACCGCCACCGCCAGGCGGCGGGCCGGCCTGATCCAACTCAGCGAAGCTCGCCAGAGCATCGCTCTACACTCGGCGAGATATGTTTCATCCACTTGCACGAATAGCTGTTCCCATGACACTGCTCGCGGTTGTCGCGGCAGGATGCTCGTCGTCTGACGATTCGGTGGCCAGCAGCACGTCATCGCTTGCGCCGGTCACCACGATCGCCCCGACGACAACAACGGCGGCCCCGACGACCACCACCTCCACCGTCGCCCCCACGACGACAGAGGCGACCGTAGCGATCGGAAACACGGTCAACGGTCTGCCAGCAGAAGACGAACTGGAGGAACGTCGGGTCGTGGCAATCAAGATCGACAACCATCCCAAGGCACGACCACAGTCGGGTCTCGACACTGCCGATGCCGTGTACGAGATCCTCGTCGAAGGTGGACTCACCCGATTCATCGCGTTGTTCCATCAGAGCGACTCCGACTACGTCGGCCCGAACCGATCGGGTCGTCCAACAGACTCGACCGTCATCACCGGGCTCAACGGTGCCCCCTTTCAGATCTCGGGTGCCCAACCGTGGGTCCAACAGATCTTCCGAAAAGATGGGATCAACGTCGTCTACGACAACGGTGTCACCACCGGCCGCATCTCGAGCAGGTCAGCACCGCAGAACCTCTACACCTCATCGCTTCGCATTCGGGATTGGGCAGACGATCGCGGATGGGATGACGAAACGCCTGGCAACCTGTTCATGTACGGCGAGCCAACCCCCGGAGAAGACGAGGCAACGAAGATCCGGGTCGAATTCTCCGACTCTGCTCCCGCGAATTGGGCGTGGGATGGGGAGAAGTACCTCAGATTCAACGGAACGGTCCCTCATGAATGGGTCGACAAGGAAGGCAGCCGTGGTCAGGTCGCCTTTGACACCATCGTGACGATGAAGATGCGCCGCTACACGAAGTCGGATCCTTCAGGTCAGGGCTCGTCTGTCCCGGCGATGGAAACCGTGGGGACCGGAGATGCGTTCGTGTTCTTCAACGGAGAAGTCGTTGGCGGGACATGGGAGCGCGGCTCGAATGCTGATCTCTTCACGCTCACGGACGCTGATGGTGTCGAGATCGTGCTCCCACCGGGCCGTGTGTGGATCTCCTTCGTTCCCAACACCCGCACGATCACCTGGGAATAGATCCGTTGGGTCCTGCGTCCGAGATCGCATCCCAAGTTCGCACCGGCCGGCTGAGCGCCGCTGTGGTCATCGAGGAAGCGCTCGACCGGGCAGAGTCAGCCCAGGCTGAGCTGAACGCATACACCCTGATCGACAAACAGCGGGCGATAGACCGCGCTCGACATATCGATGCCACCGTTGCGGGCGGCGCAGACCCAGGGCCACTTGCTGGAGTTCCGATCGGCCTCAAAGACCTCATCGACCAGGCAGGTCTTCCGAATACGAGGGGAAGTTCCTTCGCTGCACAGCAACCTTCGCGGTCCGCTGAAGTGGTGCATCGACTCGAGCATGCCGGCGGAGTCATCATCGGGAGAACAGGACTTCACGAGTTCGCGTTCGGGTTCTCGTCGGAGAATCCATGGTTCGGAGCCGTCCGGAACCCCTGGGACCTTGAGACGTCACCTGGCGGCAGCTCTGGGGGCTCTGCAGCTACGGTTGCCGCAGGAACTGTTCCCATCGCTATCGGGACCGACACCGGAGGATCGGTGAGGGTTCCCGCCGCGTTGTGTGGCATCCTCGGCCTCAAGGTCACCCACGGGCGTGTTCCGTTATCCGGTGTCTTTCCTCTCGCCGCTTCGCTCGATACCGTCGGTCCATTCGCTAGGTCCGTAGATGACCTCGCTACGACGTATCTTGCGATCGCCGGCGACCATCCTGCGGACCCTTGGAGTTGGCCGGTACCGGTCGAAGCTCCTGGGAAGCTCGACGACCCCTCCCAGGTACGAATCGGGGTCGTTCGTCAGTGGTTCGCATCCCTCCACACGAGGGAGATCGCAGCTGATATCGAGAGCTTCATCGAACGATGCTCACACCTTGGAATGGACATGGTCGAGATCGACGAGGACTCCCTTCGTCCTATCGATGCGGCGACGAAAGCATCTCGTGCAGAGATCCTCGATGTTCACGACGATATGTTCCAGAACGATCCCGAGCGCTACGGCGACGACCTCCAGCGACGCCTCAAAGCATCCTACGACGTCACCCTCCAGGATCTTGTCGTCGCACGCCGATGGCAAGCTGCAGCGAGAGCAACGGTGCAGCGACTCACAAACGACGGGATCACCGCCTTCCTAGCACCGACCGTCGGCGTGATGAGGAAGGAGATAGGTCGAGACATGGTGGATATCGATGGGACCGAAATCTTCTATCGTGACCCCCTTGCAAACTTCACCTCACCCATCAACGCTAT
>JAMBLJ010000158.1 GCA_023336815.1 Actinomycetes bacterium | reverse complement strand
TACGACAGCGCTCATGCCGCTGTTTTTCTCGCTGTTGCTTCCTCGGTGGTCGAAGCCTTCGACACGATCAACTCGTCGGTACCCGGTGAGATCACCGGTCCACACCTCTGGCCCCATGGATTCGATATCGCAACTGAGTGGTACAGCCCGAATATGGTCGACTACGAGGGCACACCAACGAGTGCTCAGATCGCACTCGGCTGGTACCCGTCTGGTGACGCGTATTTCTACGCCAACCCTTGGCCGTTCGAGGACGCGTTTCTTGAGACCGAGCTTCCAGCGGGTGCAACGTGGAACACTGAAGGATGGTTCGGTGCGAAACTCGACGTTGCTGACGTCGACCGTGAAGACGGTGTTGCGACAGTCGTCGCTCTGGGCGTATCCGTTCACGATGCAGCCAGGAACACGCTGACCGACGACGGCTGATCGCCCCCGGGTGGGCGAAGCTGCACCACCTGTGGTAGACAGTGGGCATGGCTTTCCCCGCCCCTTTCTTTCGCTGGCGTCCACACCCCTGGCACGGGCTTGCCGTGGGCGAGGATGCACCGCACCGTGTGAACGCGTTCATCGAGATCACACCGCTCGACGTCGTCAAGTACGAGGTGGATAAGGAGACCGGATACCTCAAAGTTGATCGCCCCCAAACTGGTTCATCTTCACCACCGACGTTGTACGGGTTCATTCCGCGAACGTACTGTGGATCACGTGTCGCAGCGCTTTGTGAAGGTGCAGACATCGCTGACGGTGATCCCCTTGATATCTGTGTCATCTCGGAACGACCGATCAACCGGGCCGAAATCCTCATGCGTGTTCGTGTTCTTGGGGGTCTCCAGATGATCGACGGCGGGGAGGCGGATGACAAGATCGTCGCTGTCCTCGATGCTGACCCCGTCTGGTCCGACGCACAGGACCTCGGTGATATCCCGCCGACGCTGGTTTCGCGCCTCGAACACTACTTCCTCACCTACAAGGTCGTGCCAGGCGTAGACGCCAGCGTCTCGATCCCTCTGATCTACGGTGCCGAACGAGCACACCAGGTTATTCAGGCATCGATCGATGACTACGAGGAAACCTTTGGCGACGGTTGACTCCGAGGTCGAATTTCATCCGCTGACGGAAGCCGAGGTCTCTGCCCGAGTCGCGTCGGGGGAGGTGAACGTAGTCGACTCCAACGAGTCACGGTCGGTTGCGAGCATCTTGCGGGCGAACATCCTCACACGATTCAACGCCATAATCTCGATTCTTCTCGTCGTGATCCTGATATTCGGACATCCTGCGGACGCCATGTTCGGCTTCGTCATGATCGCCAACGCCCTCATAGGGATCGTTCAAGAACTCCGTGCAAAGGCCACACTCGACAGATTGACCGTGCTTGCGGAGCCACGAGTCACTGTCCAAAGGACGGGGGGACCTGTCGAGATATCCGGTGACAAGATCGTGCTCGGCGACATCCTGCTGCTGGGTAGGGGAGAGCAGGTTCCGGTGGACGGCAGCGTCATCAGCGCCGAGGGGCTCGAGGTTTCGGAAGCCCTCCTCACCGGGGAAGCTGATGCCGTCAAGAAGGACGAGGGAGATGGCATCTTGAGCGGAAGTTTTGTCGTTTCGGGAACCGGGCTTGTCGGTGTAACGGCCGTTGGCGCGTCATCGTATGCGAACCAACTTGCAGCTGAAGCGAAAGTATTCACTCTGTCGTCGAGTGAGCTCACGGCATCGATCGATCAGATTCTCAGGATCGTGACCTGGTTGATCATCCCGACTTCGGCTCTCCTGCTGTGGAGTCAACTCGAATCAGGACAGTCGATCACTGACGGAATAGTTGGCTCGGTGGCTGGTGTGGTCGCCATGGTGCCGCAGGGGTTGGTCTTGTTGGTGTCGATGTCGTTAGCTGTCGCGGTCGTTCGCCTTGGCAAACGCAACGTACTCGTTCAGGAGCTCCCGGCTGTCGAGATGCTGGCGCGTGTGAGCATCATCGGTGTTGACAAGACGGGAACTCTCACCTCCGGCAGGATCACATTCGAGACCGTTGTGTCCCTCATCGATTCGGTCGACGACGTTCCATCGCTTCTAGCGTCGATTGCAGCGTCCGACCCTGACCCCAACGCGACGATGGTCGCTCTTGGAGATGCGTTCCAAACCCATGAGCCACTTGGCGTCGTCGATCGGCTTCCGTTCTCGTCGGAGCGCAAGACTTCAGCCGTCGCCTTCGACGATGGTTCGGCGTGGATCATGGGAGCGCCAGAGTTCATCCTCCCGTCGGTTGGCGCCGAGGACACGGTTGAGCGGATAGCGACGTTCACCTCGCAAGGGCGAAGGGTCCTGGTCGTGGGAGCCACGACACCGGGTGGCGTCGCGTCAGGGGACGTGGTCGCTGGATCCCCGACGTTGCTGCTCGTCTTCAGCGAGGAGATCAGACCGGACGCTCCAGATACTGTTGCGTACTTCACGGAACAGGCCGTGGAGATAAAGGTCATATCGGGCGACGCGGCTGCCACCGTGGTTGCCGTCGCCGACAGTGTCGGTATTCCCGGAACCGGGTCGATCGACGCCACGACCCTACCCGTATCAAGCGATCCGGCGTTCACTGAGGCAGCACTGGCAACAACGGTATTCGGCCGTGTTACCCCTGAGCAGAAGAGAGATCTCGTCGCATCGCTCCAGCAAGCCGGGAGCGTGGTTGCGATGACAGGCGACGGTGTCAACGACGTGCTCGCGGTTAAACAGGCTGATCTTGGCATCGCCATGGGGTCGGGAACCGGCGCAACGCGCGCAGTTTCCCAGCTGGTGTTGCTCGATGATCGGTTCGCGTCGCTTCCGTACGTCGTAGCTGAGGGCCGAAGGGTCGTGGCAAACATGGAGCGGGTTGCCTCACTCTTTCTGACAAAGACCGTCTACGCGACACTCCTCGCGGTGCTCATCGGATTCATCGGGTTACCGTTTCCGTTCCTCCCACGCCACATGACGCTCGTTGGGGCTTTCACCATTGGTATCCCGGCGTTCGTTCTTTCGTTCGAGAATCAGGAGCGCCCGATCAGACCTGGTTTCACGAGCAGGGTTCTCGGATTCGCGATCCCTGCCGGTGTGATCTCGGGTGTCTTCCTCTTCGTGCTCTACGGAATCTCGCGCATCGATCGGTTCGGGTTCAGCCTCTCTCAGTCAAGGACGGGGGCAACGACGCTCATGGTCGTTCTGGGGCTTGTTGTCCTCTACGAGCTTGTGAGTCCTCCGTCACTTGGTCATCTGCTGTTGATAGCGAGCCTGTTTGCCGGATATGTACTCGTGCTTGCTGTGCCAATAGGACAGACGATCTTCGAACTCGAGTTGCCTGGCGTCTACGCGTGGGTCGTCATCGCTGCGGTTTCTCTTGTCGCCGGTCTGACGTTGAAACTGTTGCTCGTCTTCAGCGGTCGTTTCGTCGAGGCGAAAGTCGAAGGTGGAGTGTCGTGACGGTGTACCGTAGAACGGTCGAAATGGCCAAAGGTAATGAAACGTTCTGATCGCATCATCAAGAAGATCGTGTCGTGGGCTGTTGCAGCTCTTTACCACCGCGTCGAGGTGCGTCAAGCACCAGGACTCACGGAGACCGGGCCCCAACTCGCAAACGCCAGCCATTTCGGCGGTTTCACCGACCCGCTTCTGCTCATCTACACGATGGACAGGGTCCCTCGTTTCGTCGCACGAGATGTTATCTGGAGGTTCATCGGGGCCAAGCAGGTGATGAACTGGGTTGGTGCGATCCCGATCCACAAGCCTGAAGATGGCGGACGCAGCTCCAACGACACGATGTTCGCATCGACCTACGACGCGCTTCACGACGATCAGCTCGTCACCATATTTCCCGAAGGCATCACGGTCGACGATCCCTCGATCGCGCATATCAAGACTGGCTCGGCACGGATCGCTCTCGGCGCACGTGCCGCAGGCGTGCAAGGTATCAAGCTACTTTCCGCCGGAATCCACTACGAGAACAAGGCCGCACTGCGGTCAGAAGTGTTCATCGACATCGGTTGGGAGATGGACCTCGATGAAGAGGTTCGCAAGAGAGTCGAGCCGGGTGACGCAGAGGATGCCTCGAATCGGGAACTCGTTCGCGGCCTCACTGACGAGATGGAAGTCAGACTTCGTAAAGCGGCGCCGGATTTTGCCGATTGGCAGACCGCGCGATCGCTTTCGTCGGCAGCCAACGTGGCGCTTCGTGGCTTCGGAAAGGATGAACGCGAGGTTGGCCACGGAGACAGAGAGCGTCTTGCCACCTTGCTCGATGAAGCGACAAGCGAAGAGATGATCGCTGTTACTGATGCGATGGAGGTGTATCAGGCCGATCTCGACGCGATGGGGTTCACCGACGAGATGCTGATGTCTGGACTCAACACGGCATCGAGATTCATCGCATACATCGTGAGAACCTTCATCATCGGTCTGATCCTCGTGCCGTTCGCCCTGATGGGTGTGATCGCCTTTGCGATTCCAATGGCGATCGTGTGGCTCATCGGTCGCTTGAAAGTCGACGATGCGGTGATGGCGACTATCAAGCCGCTTGGCGCCCTTTTCGTGTTCCTGGTTGCATGGGGGTTCTGGATGTGGCGCGGCTGGGGCGCAGGCGATTTTCAGGGGATCGCCGCCGTTCTCTTGTTGCTTCCTGTTGGCCTGTACGCGGTTATCGCCTTCGCTGAACGAGGCATCCTGCTTGCGCACGCCATCCGTGGATTTCGGCGGTCCCGTTCCCTCAGCGATGTTTACGGTCAGATACTTGTCCATCGGCAGGCGGTCGTCGAAGCGGTTGCTTCGGCCGCCTGAACCCGTCGCACACTCAGCACCGCCATGTGGAGACCCATGAATGGCATGATCGGACCCGTGCTCGGCGCTGTTGCCGAGGGCGCAATGCTCCCGATGCAAGAAGCGATGTGTCTCGTCCAGCGATGTCGGATCAGTCCGCGACCGGAAGCCGACCCTGCTGGATCTTCTCTGACCGTGCAACCTCGCTCGAACGAAGACGCTCTTCGATCCGGACCATCTGTTCAGCGGATACATCGTCGAACCCATACGCAGCCCGTACGAACTCGGCGAGATCGGCCCTGTAATCGTGTCCCGTGGAGAAGAATTCGCCAGGCACGACGGTTGCTGCGTTCTTCGTGTCGACGAGGTCCTGCCAGAATGCAACACCAGGCAGCCACCGCTGATGAGGGTTCGTACCGCGCCCCCTGTCATCGACTTTCAGCCAGTCGGGCATGCGGTATGCGCTCGCCGGGGTGAACTTCGTGACGGGATCGTTGTCATGGTTGAGAAAGGTCACAGGCGGTCTTACTCCGAGTTGTGCGTCCGAGGCGTATTGCTCATAGCGGTCATATACAGAAACGCCACCGTCTCCAGTGAGTTCCTCGAACAGCTCCGAACCCGACGGTGTGCCAACCCACAGTGCAGCATCAACTGCGAGATCGCCACCGGCGGAAGCGATACGTACACCGTTTTCCGATGTGAACGCGCCGAGGCTTTCTCCATAGGCAACCAGTCGAATGGTTCGGCCAAGCCGATCGATCTCGTCTCTGAGGCGAAGAACGAGTGCAGCGTAGAGCTCCGAAGCATGTGTCACCCTGTTGACAGACAACATGGATGGGAGTGCACCGTACTGGATGGCGATCGTCGCGATGTCGCCTCGTGCCATCAGTTCGGCGGCTTCAACGGTGATGTAGTTCACGTACCCTGTCCCCGCGGGCGAGGCAGCGAGGATAGTGGATCGGTCGAATCCGCCTGCTCGACGCAGCTCCTGAATCGCAAGCTCGACGCGTCCCTCGTCCGTGGCCGCTGAAGCGAGACCGATGTACGTTCGCACTGGTTCTGCCCGTGGTGGCTCTTCCATGACCTCTGTGATGATGTCGGGTGGTGTGACACTCAACACGAGCCTACGGCCCTGCAAACCGAGCGACTCGAATGCAGCCAGGCTGTACTGACTTCCCGAAACAGAATGTCCGTCAGGTGGTTCTGCATAGGCGATCTCGGTCTGGGAGTTCCCTGCTTCGATCCGCGAGATCACCCTGGTAACGGCGATCTTCGCACCCGTGGCGAGAAAGACTGCAGTCGCCACACTTCCAGCGACTCCCACGAGCGACCGCATTGCAGGGCCCTTGACGAACAGACGTGGCAGCCAACCACCGAAGACAACGAGTCCGGCAACGCCTGCAAGAGCAGTGTTAACGCCGATGGCGACACCAACGGAGGTTGCGATGTACGTGATATCGGGACTGTCGTCCCTGTGGGCTAACGCGGCCTGTGCATCCGACGCCGTCGCGAGACCGACGGCCGCCGCGGTAGCGACCGTAGCAATAGGTACATCCGAATCATCTGTCAACCCGGCGAGGGCGGCTGCTCCTGCGATCTCGCCTCCGGCTTCTGCCCAGGCATTTGCAGGGCTGTCGGTCGGTACGCCAGCGGTGAGGCGGTTCTGCACCGATTGGACCGTACGTACCGTGGCTGCACCGAAGCCAACGGTTCTGATCGCCTTGCCGGTTCTGAGCAGCGGGATCGATCCGATCGTTCTTGCGGTGAGGGACCCGGTCATGAAGCCCGTGAGGAAGCTTCCGCCGGTGATGAGACCTTGATCGATGGCCGACCGAGGCATGAGACTCGGTTCGTAAGACTTCACTGCGAATCGCAGGCCTGCTATCGCTCCAGCAACCATCGCCGACCGCTTGCGGTATCCCATCAGATTCGGTTCCCCTCATATCGTGCGTGCGCTTCGATCGCGACGCGAACACGTCGAGAACTAGACAGTAGTGCTGCTCCGGAAGTGGCTCTTCCGCGTCGGGCTCTCGTCGGGTATCGTGCGGGTGGGAGGGCATCTATATGCCGCATTCAGGCAAGCAGATCACACCAAGCCCCCTTGTTGGCGGTCGGGCGTCGTCATCTCGAGGAGCTTCGTGGACAAAATACGGTAGTGCGACTGTTGCAGACGACCACACAGGGATTCCAACGGAGATCTCTGTTGTCGTCGACGATATAACGGTCATTGAAACTGCCGAGTCGCAGTCCAAGTACGAACACAGACCGTCGTCAGCCGTGTTGGAACCAGATGTGGATTCGACACCGGCTCCTACGCCACAGCGCACCACAAAGTGGGTATCGGACCGGTCAGTGGACGATCGAACCTATCGACGACACGATAATCTGACTACGGTAACCGTCGAGGACTGAGAGTTACTTGAGTTTGCGGTCGGTCGTATCCTCGGCGAGACGCGCCACGTGGCCAGTGAGATGTTGATCATCGGAACTTGATCGCCGGGGAAAGATGACGGTCGAACCGTGCCTATGCGCCTGCAGGGGCGGCACACACAGCGTCGAGTTGTTCGAGTCCGAGTTCCACGATCGCCCTCTGGGGATCCGAGATGACAAGTTCGACGTGGTCGTGAACCTTTTCGATGTCAGCCACGCGGCCCGGTTTGCCATCGTCTCTGAACTTCAGATGGTATTCGGGTGGTATGAACCGCACCGACACCGTGTTCTCGAGGTCGATCGAGGGAAGGAGTTCTACGAGGGCGGGAAGCGTCTCGAGCGGGATGTCCGTCAGGACGGTGTCCTTGATGACGTCAGCCAGCTTGCCAAAGTTCGACAGCAGCGAAATAGGATCTGCCTGTTCCATCATCGCTTCGATGACACATCGCTGGCGGTTCATGCGGAAATAGTCGCTGTCTTGATTCCTTGACCGCGAGTAAGCAAGGGCAAGATGTCCATCGAGTTCCTGCCAGCCTGGCTGGATGTCGATGCGTTCGGTGCTCACACCATCTTCACCAGGGTACTTCTCGTCGACTACGGCAGTTGGAACGTAGATTTCAACCCCGCCAAGGGCATCAACGAGGTCAACGAACCCATCGAGGTTGACCATCGCGTAGTAGTGGATCGGAATTCCGAGGAACTCGCCGATGACACCCTTCACGGCGTTCTCTGATGGTGTCCCTGGGCCAGGGAACGCGTCGGGGTACTGTTCGCCAGCAACCCAGAGTTCGTTTATCAGTTCCGGGTAGCAATCACAATCCCACACACCCATGCCATCGGGTAGCGGCGCCTGTGTCCAGTTTCTCGGGACCGAGAACATGGCTGTCTCGCCGGTCTCAGGGTCGATCGATATGGTGATCATCGTGTCGGTCCGGATGCCAGTGCGGCCCTCACCAAAATCCCCGCCGATGAGCAGGATGTTCAGACGATCCAGTCCGTCCCACAAGGTCGCATCGGTCGACGCCGCGACAGACGTCGTCGACGCTCCAGGTGTGGTTGGAACGGTTTGCCCCGTGGCGTCGGTCACAGGAACCAACGGTGATGATGTTGTAGTCGTATCAGACGCGGAAACCGTATTGCCGCCAAAGACCGTTGTGATGAGGTCGTACTGGACGACGTCGAAGTACCCGAACACGATGTGCGGAGTCAGAATCACGGCGAGGAGCACGGCCGCACCCCCGAAGAGCGCAGCGGTGGAAGGCCGAGACGACGAAGGCTGGCTGCCCTTGGCTGTTCGGTACGCGTCATCCGCCGCCCATACGCGGTATCCGAGTAGAGCGATGTTACCGATCATCATCAACGCAAGCGATGTCGGCTGGATCCACGCGGTCAGGATCGATACCTTGTCCCGGAAGAGGAACGCGAGGACAGCGAGTATCGCGATGTCAATGAGAATGAGGAAACGTCCACGACGTGCATCGCCTGCGACGAAGTGGCCGATGCCGGGGATGACGGCCGAAAGGCCTGCGGCAACGAACGGTCTCATGGGGGAGGGGGCTTCGGAGGTCGGCATCGTTGAGCATGGTAAAGGTGGACCCCGGATAGTTGATGCACAAGGGTGATGCTGCGTGGACGTCGATCGGTCGAGTATCGAGGGAAATCATGGTTGATGTTGCCGTGAGTCGATGGCTCGCGTACGACCACAGGTATGCTCCACATCGCTCATGTGAGGGATCGTGGCCGAGGACACCGAAGCACCATCAGACGACAGATCGAATAGTGGCAAGTCATCACGCTACGCGTACATGCGTGGCGATGGAACGCTCGACATCGTCGTCGGGAGTCTCGTTGCCGGTCTGGGTGGCTACGCGTTCACGTTCATCTCAGGCCGGTCACTTGGTGAAGAGGCCTTCGCTCCGTTCTCGGTCCTGCTCACCGCCCACTTCCTAGCCTTCATCATCGTCCTCATGCCGATCGAGCAACTCGTCATCAGGAGGATCACGGTCGGTCGTCGTGGCTGGGTGGTTCCGATGCGGGCGATCGGTCTTGCAGCGTCAGCGGGTTTCGCTGCAGCGATCGTTGTCGGCGTTGCAGGAGATGCGTACTTTGACTCGCGTCGTGAGTTCGTGATGTTCGCGATACTGACTGTGTTCGTGCACTTCTTCTTCGCAGTAGGTCGCGGGTACCTTGCAGGGTTTCGCAGGTTCCGGGCGTACGGGTA
>JAMBLJ010000157.1 GCA_023336815.1 Actinomycetes bacterium | reverse complement strand
GGCATCGGGCTGTGGCGCAGTCTGGCAGCGCACTGGTCTGGGGGACCAGGGGTCGCCGGTTCAAATCCGGCCAGCCCGACCACAGCGAAACCCTTGCTACGGCGAGGGTTTCGCTCGTCTCTCCGTCATCCCTTCGATCCCACGGCCAGCCGCGGCACCCACGCACAGCCGCGCTGCCTCGACCGACAGCGTTGCACCATTCTCGACACAGGAGTGACTCACGAGAGTGACGCCGATGCAGACCAGACGCTCAAGCGGTGCTCGCATCCAGGGTGTCACGTTGGCTCTTGCCATGATCTCGATCCGGATGAGGCGATCACCGGCGACCCCACATCCGGCGCCACCGAATGGCTACTCAGACAGCCCGACTGCGCCAGCTAGTTGTACTTGGCCATCAGGGTTGGTGACTCGAACAATGATCGACGCTGTGGTCAAAGTTTCCCAGCGATGAGCATCCGCCTCACCATCACAACACCAGCGGCTAGTACGACGAACAGGATCGCCACCCAGAGGAGGATCGCTGTCACATCTCGGCCGGGTGACGCCGTTGGTGTATCGCGGGCCGAGAGCACGGTGGCAGGTGGAGACTCTGGTTCGCTGATTCCAGGCTGACCAACAACGTCGTTGATACCTTGTGAAAGCGAAGTCCTGTCGAACGGATCCCTGTCTGTCGCCTCGACGGCGATATCCACCATCCTTCCCGCGATATAGCCTCTAGTCGCTGCCTCCGACGGAGCCTCGCCGTGTGCTGTCGCGTACGCATCGCTGAAACCAGGAACACGATCGGTTAGTAGTACGTCGGTTGAGAGGTGATCCACCTCAACTCCGAACTGCGGTAGGAGCGACCTGCCTGTGTCAAAGAACCCTCGTGTTGCGATGACGAAAACATTCGCCTCCTCGCTCGGTCCGACAATCACGGTCAGGACCTCAGCGGAGACATCCGCAACGAGTATTGGCGCACCATCGAGATCCGTCATCGCGCCGGCTACTTGCACGGGATCGGTGAGGTTGTCGACAACAGCGAATACAACATCCATGCTCCCGAGGTGATCGCCACCTTCCGTGTTCGGAGGGTGACTAACGTCGGGCGATTGATCGACCGCGAGCTGGAATCCGTTGAGGAAGTCGGAGGCCTCGGCACCGTCGGCCGTTGGTGATATCACTATGGCGACCTCGAACTCGTCGGCAAGCGCCTCCGTGAGGTTCAGCGTCGCGAACGTCCCAAAGGCGAGAACCACCATCGACGCTCGAAATCCAAATCGTGCGATACCGCACCACCTCCCCGTCGCTGCAACCGATCTTGCGTGGGTTCCCGTGCACATATCTGCACACGGGAACCCTGGGTACGCACAGAACGGGTCCGGATCAGCCGATCTGGGCGTTGAAGGCCTCGATGAGGTCGTCGATGGGATCGGCCATAGCCTGGATGTTCGTCCAGTAGTCCTGGTCGTACCACTGCGCCTGGATCTCGTCGTAGGTCTTGCCCTGCTGTTCGACCCAGGTGTAGTACTTGAGGTTGTGGATCCTCTTGCGGTCGTAGTAGCCAAGCTCCTGCACATGGTCGATACCCTGACCCAGGAGATGGCGGTGATAGGTCCCAGCAGCATCGAGTTCGGTGAACTCGCCACGCTCCTGTGTCATCTCCGCGAGGCGGCTCTGGTACATCTCCATCGAGTCCGTGCCAACGGTGACGATCACATCGTCACCGTCGAGCTCGTAGAACTTCGCCATCTTGATCGCCATCAGCATGTTGCCGACACCCGAGATACCAAGGAGCGGCAGCTTCTCTATCAGCTCGCTTGAAACACCCTGATCCTGCAAGTAAGCACGACCGGCTGGTTCGTTGAAGAGTCTGATGATGCTGACCGATGCCTCATCATCGATTCCCATTGCCATGTCGGTGTTACGTACGTTGTGGATCCACGGAATGTGTTTGTCGCCGATCCCCTCGATGCGGTGCTCTCCAAAACCGTTGTAGATCATGGTCGGACACTGCACTGCCTCACCCGCGACGATTTTGGAGCCTGGGAACTTCTGCTTCAGATAGTCACCTGAGGCGATCGTGCCCGCAGATCCGGTCGTCAGAGTGACTCCGGCGAATCTGCCACTATCACCAAGGACCTCGTTGATGACCTCCTCCATTGCGGGGCCGGTCACGGAGTAGTGCCAGAGGTAGTTTCCGAACTCGTCGAACTGGTTGAAGATCATGAGATCCTCACCCGAGGCACTGAGTTCGTTGCACTTGTCGAAGATCTCCTTGACGTTCGACTCGGTTCCGGGTGTCCTGATGATCTCACCGGCAACCGACTCCAGCCATTCGAAGCGCTCAGCACTCATACCCTCAGGGAGAATCGCGATCGACTCGCATCCCAGAAGATTCGAGTCGTAGGCACCACCACGGCAGTAGTTGCCAGTAGATGGCCACACAGCCTTCGTAGACACAGGGTCGAACTGACCGGTCACGAGACGCGGCGCTAGACACCCAAAGGCTGCGCCGACTTTGTGGGCTCCTGTCGGGAACCATTTCCCTTCAAGGATGACGATCCGCGCTGCGACGCCGCTGATCTCTGGCGGGATCTCGAAGTAGTTGACACCGCCATATCCGCCACCTGTGGTGGTTGGAGTGTTGTGCCAGGTGATCCTGAATAGGTTCAGGGGATCAAGGTCCCAGAGCCCAACATCAGCGAGTCGTGACTTCACGTCCTCAGGGACGAGCGATGGGTCGCGCATCTGTTTGAACGTAGGAATACGAAAGTCGCGCTCCCTGGCTTGATCAACAGCCTTGGTGAGCACAGCCTCATTGATGGTGAGATCGATCATGACGGTTCCTTTCGGTTTGCGAGTTCTGTCTTGAGACTCGCGAGGTTCGGTGCAACGTGCATCGGTACGGTGCCCGCTGCGGATACGGCCTTCATGACCGATGCGACGTCCTTAAGGCCACTGCCCGTCGAGAGCACGACGACAGACTCACCCGAAGAGATGAATCCCTCATCCACGGCGACCTCGAGGCCTGCATACGCAGCAGCTGCGGCTGGTTCGGCGAACACCCCCGAGCCGCGGGCAACCGTCGGGATGGCGGCAAGAATCTGATCGTCGGAAACACGCAGATATTGTCCCCCCGTATCAACAACAGCTGCCATTGCCTTGATGCGATCACGAGGGAGATCAGCGCTGATCGAGTCTGCTGCTGTATCTGCCGCAATCGGTGGCTTGGTGAGTACGTCCTCACCGGACTCGAAGGCTTGCACCATGTAGTCGCTTCCCTCAGCCTGGATGCCGAAGATGCGAGGCGTACGATCGATCCAACCGAGAGCGAGCGCATCCTTGACAGCCTTGTGGACACCACCGATGATCGAGCCGTCTCCAACACTCACGAAGATCGCCCCGGGTGGTTCCCATCCGAGGCCCTCGAGAATCTCGAGACCAGCGGTCTTCTTGCCCTCGGTCATGTACGGGTTGTACCCCGTGTTGCGGTTGTACCAGCCGTACTCAGCGGCCGCCTCCATACAGAGTTCGAACGCATCGCCATAGTTGCCGTCAACAAGGGCCACCGTCGAACCGTACGCGAGGAGTTGTGCGATCTTCGCCTCCGGCGCAGAAGCAGGGACGAATATGACGTTCTTCTGACCGACACTCGCCGAGATTCCAGCCAGAGCAGCAGCAGCATTTCCCGTGCTCGCTGTCGTCACGACGTCGGCACCGCGAGACCGAGCATTCACGACTGCCATTGCGGATGCGCGGTCCTTCAGCGAGGCGGTCGGCTGTCGGCCCTCGTCCTTCACGAGAACCCTCGCGATCCCGAGACGGGTGGCGAGGCTTGGTGCGTCGTACATCGGCGTCCCACCGACGGTGAGCGGCGGCACACTATCCGTCGACGAGAGCGGCATGAGATCGCGGTAGCGCCACATCGTCGAATCTCTATTCTGCGCGAGCGAATCCTTGGTGAGGGTCTGTGCCACCTGCTCATAGTCGTACACAACATCGAGGATGCCCTCGTTGCCGTGATCCGGGCACACATATCCTTCATAGTCGGGGGGATAGGCCGCTCCGCACACAACGCACGTGAGACCGCTGACATTGCTCATGGATTCGTCCTCCACAGGGCCGCGATACTTGCCGATTGCGACAATGGTACCTGGGGTTCTGGCCGCTCCGGCTGATGCCGGACAGATCAGTCCTGAACGAGGTCAGGGAGACCGGCCTTTGAGCGATGCTCGAAGATGATCGACGTCTCGATATGAGCGACCTCGGGCAAGGATGTGAAACCCGAAACTGCCACCTGCCGAAGGTGATCGGAGTCGCGCACAACAACATGGCACAAGAAGTCGTTCGCTCCCGAGAGATGATCAACCGATACGACCTCTGGCATCTCATCGGTGTGCGCCCAGAAACGATCGACCTCGTCCTCGGCGTGGCGGCGGAGACGAACAGCAACAAGTGCCTGGAGCGCCACACCCATCACCTCCGGACGCACCTCAGCATGGAATCCGACGAAGACACCACGGTCAACGAGCCGCTGGATCCGTTCAGAACAGGTCGATGGGGCGATACCCGCAGCGGCAGCAAGTGACTTGTTCGACCGTCGACCATCCTTCTGCAAAAGTGCCACGAGGTGACGATCGATACGGTCGAGTGGTTCCGGGCGATGCATAATACGAAATTCCTTCGGATCACGTGACAGATATACGTCGATGCATCGATACTACACCTACAGAGGCGAACATGTACTCAGAATCGTCTCGTTACCCGTACGGAGGCCGGACGTGGGTGAATACATACGTGAGATCAACGGAAAACGACTCTCTCCTGAGAGCCTGATGATGGGTTATGGATACCGACCGGAGTGGTCTGAGGGATCACTCAAAAGTCCGATATTCCAGACATCAACGTTCACGTTCGCTACCGCTGAGGAGGGAAAACGGTATTTCGAACTCGCGTATGGTCTGGACGAGGCAACACAAGGCGAGACCCAGGGCCTCATCTATTCCAGACTGAACAACCCCGATCTGGAGATCCTCGAAAAGCGCCTGACGTTGTGGGACGACGCTGAGGCAGGACTCGTATTCGCATCTGGCATGGCTGCCATCACCACAACCGCCCTTGCATTCATGGAGCCAGGAAGCGTTCTCGTCCACTCGGCACCTCTCTACGGAGGATCTGACCACTTCCTCCATCACATTGTCGATCGTTTTGGTGTCGCTACGATCGCGTGGGAGCCTGGAACGAACATCGATGACCTCCATGATGCGGTCGCCGGACGGCCCATCGCTCTGATCCTCATGGAGACACCAGCCAATCCTACGAACGCGTTGTTCTCCATTGCCGATGCCAGGACGTTCGCCGATGCCCACAGCAGTGACGATCATGCCGTTCCGGTCGTCGTCGACAACACGTTCCTCGGCCCGATCTGGCAGCATCCCCTCGCACATGGAGCTGACATCGTCCTGTACTCCGCCACGAAGTACATCGGGGGGCATTCCGACCTCATCGCAGGAGCGGCTCTCGGCTCAAGCAAGATCATGGCAAAGGTTGCTGAGTACCGAACCATCCTTGGCACGATGGCAACACCTCACACAGGATGGCTCATGATGCGCAGTCTCGAGACGCTGAGCTTGCGTATGCAACGACAGGAGCAAAACGCACAGGTTGTCGCGCGTTTCCTTGCTGACCACCCCAAGATCGACCACATCGGATACCTAGGCCACCTCAAGGAGACGGACGCCGACTTCGCCATCTACAAAGCTCAGTGTGACGGTCCAGGTGCGATGATCTCCATCTGGCTGACCGGTGGAGAGACCGAGGCATTCCGGTTCCTCAACTCCCTCGAGCTCGTCCACCTTGCGGTCAGTCTCGGCAGCACCGAATCGCTGGTGCAGCATCCAGCATCGATGACCCATGCGGGCGTCGATCCGGAGGACAAGAAGCGCTACGGCGTCACGGACTCACTCGTGAGGTTGTCCATTGGAGTGGAGGATCCCGAGGACATCATCGCTGACCTCGCGGCAGCCCTCGACAAGATCTGAGAACGAAACGAACGAAAGGAACCGCCATGACGCGTAGTTGGGCTGAACCCTGGAAGATCAAGATGGTCGAGCCGCTGACCATGACAACGCGCGAACATCGAGAAAGCGAGATCGGCGAAGCCGGCTACAACACCTTCCTGCTTCGTAGCGATGATGTGTACATCGACTTGCTGACCGACTCCGGTACCACTGCAATGTCGGATCGTCAGTGGTCGGCAATGATGCTTGGCGATGAGTCGTACGCCGGTGCAAACTCGTTCTACAAGCTCGTCGACGCTGTGCGTGACGTCTACGGATACGACGAATTGATCCCAACACACCAGGGGAGGGGAGCGGAGCACCTTCTTAGCCAGATCCTTATCTCGCCAGGTGATGTTGTCCCAGGCAACATGTACTTCACAACCACGCGGTTCCATCAGGAATATGCCGGAGGACGATTCGTTGACGTGATCATCGACGAGGCACACGACCCGAGATCGATGCACCCCTTCAAGGGCAACATCGATCTCGCGAAACTTGCATCGATCGTCCATGAGGTGGGGGCCGACCGGATCGCGTATGTCTCGTTTGAGACGAACGTCAACCTCGCAGGCGGCCAGCCAGCCTCGATGGAGAACATCAAGGCCGTATACGCGTTCTGCAGGACGCTCGACATCCTCGTGATGCTCGATGCCACCCGCGCCCTGGAGAACGCGTACTTCATCCAGCAACGCGAGGGCGGATACGCCGATCGCTCTATCGCATCGATCCTGCGAGAGATCGCGAACAACTCCGACGGCGCAACGGTGTCATCCAAGAAAGACAACCTGGTCAACATCGGCGGTTTCCTCGCCCTTCGTGACCCTGATCTTGCAAGAAAGGCCAGAGCTCTCCTTGTCGCTTTCGAAGGACTACACACCTACGGAGGAATGTCCGGGAGGGACATGGAGGCACTCGCCGAAGGTATCCGGGAGATGGTCCACACCGATGACCATGTCCGTTCACGGGTCGGTCAGGTCGAGTACCTGGGAAACACGCTGCTCAAGTACGGCGTCCCTGTCGTGACGCCTATCGGCGGTCACGGCGTATTTCTCGATGCGGCAGCGATGCTGCCTCACCTGACACAGGACGAGTTACCTGCCCAGGCACTCGCCGCTGCGATCTACGTTGATTCAGGTGTACGAGGCATGGAGCGTGGGATCGTCTCTGCGGGTCGTGACCCCGAAACCGGCGACAACCGGCATCCCAACCTTGAGCTGGTACGACTGACGATCCCGAGGCGTGTCTACACACAGTCCCACATGGATGTCGTTGCCGAATCCGTGATCGAGGTATGTGAACACAGAGAGACGATCCGAGGCCTCCAGTTCGTGTACGAACCAGACAGCCTGCGATTCTTTCAAGCGAGATTCGAACAGATCCCGGTCTGACGTGCTGCCCGACGCCGCTGTCCCGACGCACACGTAACAACGGTGTGGTAGCGCTCACGCTATCGTCGAGGCCATGAGACTCACCTCAGCGATGCTTGCAGACTCGGCCCAAGTACAGAGCGGGAAACTCTACGTACTCGGTGGAGGATTCGACACGATCTCTGTACGATCGCTCCCTGCCGTCCACCGCAATCTGGCGCTTGCAATGGTCGCCGAGGTGGGCCCGGACGAACGGCAACGCGATCTCGAACTGTCCGTCCAACTGGTCGACGAGGATGGGGGCGAGATCGGCGTTGTGGCCAAAGGCAATCTACGTGTAGGTGCGCCGCCCAACCTGCCTCCGGGATCCCCCAGTGTGGTACCGATCGTGAGCCCGTTCCACAACATCACGTTTCCCGAGGCAAAGGGATACGCGTTCATCGTGAGCCTCAACGAGACAGAACTAGCACGCGTCAAGTTCCGGGTCGTTGAACTGCCGTGATCGCGGAGCTCTGGAACATCCCGAACGTTATATCTTTAATCCGTCTCGCTCTGATACCCGTCTTCGTTTGGCTGCTCGTGATTTCCGAGTACGGGTGGGCTGGCGTTCTTCTCGGTGTCATTGGAGCCACAGACTGGATCGATGGCTATCTCGCAAGACGACTCGGCCAGGTGACCGAGGTAGGCAAGTTCCTTGATCCACTCGCAGATCGCCTCGCCGTCGCTGTTGCGGTTGTCGGTGGGCTGCTGACCGGCGTACTCCCTGCCGTGTTCGGTATCGCACTCATCGTTCGAGAGGTATTCATAGGAATCGGTGCTGCGTATGGGTGGTCGCGCGGCGTTACGAAACTCGACGTTCGCTACATCGGGAAACTCGCGACGTTGTTGCTCTACTTCTCTATCTCCTTGTTCTATGGGGGTGTCGGTTTCGACCTTGATGTAATGGTCGTCGCTGCATGGCTAACAGGCATTCCCGGACTGGTTCTGTACTACTGGGTAGCGGTTCAGTACCTGTTCGACATGCAACGTGCGTTAGCTGATGCCGGGTAGGATGCACACGGAACACGAGGAGGACACATGAACTTTCCAGAGGATCTCAGATACGCGGCGAACCATGAATGGGTCAAGACCGATGGGTCGAACGTGACCATGGGGATCTCCGACTATGCCCAGGACGCCCTCGGAGACATCGTGTTCGTCGAACTTCCCGAGGTTGGCAGACAGGTGACAGTCGGTGAAGCTTTCGCAGAGGTCGAGTCGACAAAATCAGTTTCTGACGTGTACGCACCGGTGAGCGGAAGAGTCACTTCAGCCAACGCTGCACTCGAGAACACACCCGAACTGGTGAACACGGATCCGTACGGGGATGGATGGTTCGTCGTGATCGAGGCCACCGATCTCAGCGAACTCGACAGTCTTATGGATGTGGCAGCATATCGAGAAACCGCAAACTGAAGACAACGTTCAACCATTCATTGAGGGTTTACCTGTAGGCTGAGACCCATGGCAGCCGACGAATCGAACATACCAGACGACGTTGAACTCGAACAAGAGCCCACGCTGTCGTGGGAGCCTGTATCGGGTGACCCGGGTCCTGAGGCGGCTTCGGGGCGTCTTGAAGGTGTATTTGCCTGGGCGCTCACCATCGAAGGGGGCCGCCAGACAGGTCTCACATACGTACTCGGGCCAGGGAACACCGTTGCTGGCAGAGGCGGCGAATGTGCGATCTTTCTTGCCGACATCACCGTGTCGCGCGAACACGCGCGCTTTTCAGTCGATGCTACAGGGCTCTCTATGTCTGATCTCGGTTCCACGAACGGTACCTACGTCAACGGGATCCGTCATGATGCAGGGATGCTCGCCGAGGGCGATCTCCTCATGATCGGGAAGTTCCATCTTCGTGTGTCAAAAGGCAATGGCTGAACTACGCGCCGTACCGAGCGCACCCCAGCGGACTCACACGATCGGTGAAGTGATCAATCTTCTTCGGCCGGAGTTCCCGGACGTCACGGTGTCGAAGATCCGATTCCTCGAGTCCAAAGGCCTCATCCATCCGGATCGCTCCGCCTCTGGCTACCGAATGTTCTCCGACGATGACGTCCATCGAATCCAGTACGTGCTCACCGAACAGCGGGATCACTTCCTCCCGCTCAAGGTCATCAAGTCCAAGCTGACCGCCTGGGAAAAGGGGGACGCATCACCCGTGGCACCTGACCAGGGTCCGCCTCCCGAGGCGTACTTCGCAACGTCAGGGGTGTCTCTTACGACGTCCGAGATCTCCCGGTCGTCAGGGCTGAGCATGGACGAGCTCGATGCGGTCGTTGATGAAGGCCTCCTCGAACCGAACAAACTCCCCGATGGCAGCTCCACATTCACGGATGCTGATCTCCAGATCGCACGTGCGGTCCATCGTCTGCTCAAACGGGGGCTCGAGCCACGCCATCTGCGAGGTATTCGCATCGCTGCTGACCGGCAGACTGATCTTCTCGGACAACTTGTTGCACCTTTACTTCGGCATCGGAATCCGGACAACCAGCGCCGATCGTCAGAGATTCTCTCCGACACCGCCCAGGCATCAGCCCTCGTTCAAGAAACGCTCGTTCGCAGTAGGCTTCGTAAGCTACTCGAACACTGATGTTTACGACCTCTATCGCCTCCATCGCTCTGATCGCGTCGCTTCTGGGCCCCCCGTTTGCGACAGCACCGATTTCTGGCGCCCAGAGCCGCGAAATTCCCAACCTCACAGCCGAACGTTGGATCGTCTATGACGCTGATGCTGATGTCGTTCTGGCATCGTGGAACGCCAACGTCGAAGCGTCGATGGCGTCGGTCACCAAGGTGATGACCGCAATGATCGTGATCGATAATGCAGATCTGAGCACGATCGTCACGGTTCCTGAGTTCGCCACCAGCACCAGAGGGTCAACGGCGGGTCTTGTTGCAGGCGAACAATGGTCGATCGGAGATCTCCTGCTGGCGATGCTTGTGCGATCGGGGAACGATGCTGCGCTGACCCTCGGCTACACAGTTGGCGGCGAATCCGTGAGCGCGTTCGTCGACATGATGAACGAACGCGCAGGTGAACTCGGTATGGCTAACACGAGTTTCGCCAACCCGAACGGACTCGACAACGAAGAGCACTACTCGACTGCACGCGATCTCCTTACGATGATCATCGCCTCGCAGGACTATCCCGATATCCGTCGCATCGCAAGAACCCGACTCGTGAACATGCCTGCTGATCCCAACGGGAAGAGCCGGACGTTCAAGAACACGAACAAGTTGCTCGGCACGTACCCTGG
Organism: Actinomycetes bacterium; assembly: GCA_023336815.1. Lineage (GTDB taxonomy): Bacteria > Actinomycetota > Acidimicrobiia > Spongiisociales > UBA5794 > JAMBLL01. The sequence continues at coordinate 14,301 of JAMBLJ010000157.1, read as the reverse complement.
GACGCTCGGGCTCAAGACAGGCGATACACCCTGGGCTGACAAGGTGCTCCTTGGCGTAACCGAGCAGTCAGGTCGGCGGATCTACAGCGTCGTCATGCACTCCGACGACCACTTCGGCGATACCCGCGAGCTCGTCGACTGGGCGTACTCGACCTTCTCGATCGAGGATCGCTGGATGCGTCCCCTCTACACCGAAGAGGGTGGGGGAGCAACCACCCAGTCGGTTGATATCAGCGAAGGACACGAGAGGCGTCTTCGTTCCATGGCTGGTCTCGACGACGGCAGATGGCGAACATCATCCCTTGAGGATCTTCCAAAGGCGGATGTGATAGGCCGATGGATCCGCGGGGCTATCCCAGGTGTTGCGGGCGGCGATGGATGACAGACGCCTTCGTTCCCGTGATCTCGCGAGATACGATCGACCGTAGGGTCCGCGAGCTCGCCACCCAGATACGGGCTGATGTTGTTGGTGAGGATGCCATCGTCATCGCCGTCCTGATGGGATCCCTCATCTTCATGAAGGACCTGATGTCCCACCTTCCTTACACCTACACAGCTGATTTCCTGTCGCTCACCCGCTTTGGTCGGGAAGGACGGGTCTCGGTTGCGATGGATGTGTCCGTGCCGCTTGAGGACAGGGACGTTGTGCTCGTTCTCGAGATCGTCGACACGGGCCTGACGCTCGCGACCATCCGCAAGATGATGCTCACCCGGGGTGTTCGGTCCCTTCGCACCGTTGCACTGATCGACAAGGCGCCACGACGGATCGTCGATGTTCCCGTCGACTACCGGGGCTTCGAGGTCGGCGACGAGTACTTGCTCGGCTACGGGATGGATTGGGAAGGAAAGTACCGCAATCTCGACTCGATCTGGGCCGTTCTCGATCTTGGGGTGCTCGCAGAAGACCCTGAACGTTTCGAGTCACTCGCCTTCGGTGCGCTCACCTGAGTCCTGCGCGGTGATAGGGTGGAGACATGACAGACCCGGTTCCGATGGATCTCGTTGGCATCCGAATCGAACTGCCGACGAACACACCGATCTTGCTTCTACGCGAGCAAGACGGTGAGCGCTACCTACCGATCTGGATCAATACGCCGGAAGCAACTGCGATCGCTCTGGCGCATGACGGAATACAACCAGAGCGACCGCTCACCCATGACCTGCTCGCGTCGCTCATCGAAGAACTCGGTGCGAGTGTTGCCGAGGTCGTGGTCACCGAGCTCCGCGGGGGAACGTTCTACGCAGATCTCAGGATCGTGGTAGGTGATGACATTCATACCATCTCGTCGCGACCATCGGACGCCGTGGCGATTGCCGTACGAACGGAAGCACCCCTGTTCGCATCGAGGGAGCTCCTCGATGAAGCCGGTGTCCACATCCAGGATGAGGATGATGAAGATGAGATCGCGAAGTTTCGTGAGTTCCTCGACCAGATCGATCCCGACGATTTCGAGGCCGGCCAGGACGCGTGACACTTCCAGCGAATCTGAAGGCGGGGATCGGCGCCCTGTTCCTCGTGGTTGTGGTGGGAACGGTTGGGTTCGTGTTCCTGACCGATCTGGGTATCGCAGACGCGGCCTACCTCACCGTCATCGTTATCACCACACTGGGTCTTGGCGATCCGATAGCACTCCTCGAGCCCGCAACCAAGATCTGGCTGGTCATCGTGCTTCTGAGCGGTATGGGAGCAGCCATCTACACGGTCACAGCATTGATGGAGTACGGTCTCGAGATCGTCATCGGATCCGACTACCGGAGGCGCAGGAAAGTGCAGAGAGATATCAAACGAGTCGATCATCACGTGATCGTGTGCGGGTTCGGCAGGGTTGGTTCGACGGCGGCTGCAGCCCTTCGTCGACAGAGTATCCCCGTGGTCATTCTCGAGGGGGGTCCTAAGGCCTCCGAAGCTGCGGTCAACGATGGGTACCTCGTGGTCCACGGTGACGCAACACGCGACGAAGCCTTGATGGAGGCCAGAGTGCATGAAGCCAGCTCGGTTATCGCGTGCGTCCAGTCTTCGAGCGACAACCTTGTTATCACCCTGTCCGCAAAGGCGCTGAATCCCGAGGTGTCTGTGTACGCACGCGCGGTCGATCACGAAACAGAGAAGAAGCTGACACTCGCCGGAGCGGACGCTGTCGTCACCCCCGAGCTCGTCGGCGGAGAACGGATCGCTGCCCTTGCAACACAGCCAGGTCTCGCGGAATTCGTTGACACGATCGTACGCGATACAACCACCGAATTCCGCATCAGACGTTTCGTCGTCGAGAATGGCTCACACCTCGCAGGGAAATCTCTTTCCGAGCTCGATCTGCGACGCGACGGAGGAGCCATGGTCATCAGCCTCGCTGGAGCCGGACAGCAGATCCATGTCAACCCTGATCCGCACAGGCCTATTGCCGCTGGCGACGTTGTGTTCGCAGTGGGAACCGATGTCCAGCTTGACCACCTTGGGAAGGTCGCGACAAGCACCTGACAACGATGTCGATACCCACAATGGTCATTGACATCTGGTGCGCCTGCCCGTAACTTTCATGGGCGTAATTCGCCTCGGGGAATTACGAACGTGTAACCTTCTGGGCTATGAGGAGACGCAGACAATGAGCGACGCTCAATCACATACAACACTCGGCTTCCGCTCACCACAGGTGTGCAAGGTTGTCGGCATCACCTATCGCCAACTCGACTATTGGGATCGGTCCGGTCTTCTCGGGCCATCGCTTCAGGAGGCAACTGGCTCTGGCACGCAGCGGCTGTACACCTTCCAGGATGTCGTAACTCTCCGTGTTGTCAAACGTCTCAAGGATGCGGGTACGAGTCTTCACAAGATCCGTGCTGCTTTCGAGCAACTCGAAGAGCAGGTCGGAGAGGATTGGCGTGAGAGCGACATCACGCTCCTTAGTGATGGCACGACCATCTACGCTGCGACGAGTCCCGAGGAAGTCATCGACCTGCTCCGTCAGGGGCAAGGTGTGTTCGGGATTGCGGTGAAACCTGTACACGACGAAGTACAGGGAGAGATCTACCGGCTCTTCCCGGAGAAGCTCGAGTCTGCCGACCCCGAGCAGATAGCTGGAGCGGCGAGCACCTGACCACCGACGACCTCTTTGCGCCATCACCGGCCGACACGACTGCATTCGCACATAACAGCGAGCGGGAGTTCGCTCGCCTGCTCGACTTCTATGCGATCGACTGGGACTACGAACCGACGGCCTTCGCTGTCGAATGGGATGCCGATGGAGAACCTTCGGCATTCTTTCGACCCGATTTCTACCTTCCACAAGATGATGTCTACATCGAGATCACGACGATGAGCCAGAAACTGGTCACCAAGAAGAACAAGAAGGTGCGGCAACTGCGTGAGGCCCACCCAGCGATCAAATGCAAGGTCTTCTATCAGCGTGACTATCTGCATCTCCTCGTCAAGTACGGCCTCGAGGAACCTGATGCCTCCATCGATTCCACGTCGCCAACGCGCATCCCTGGACCACCGGAGATCGTGGACCTAGGCAGGGTCGCCGACGCATCGTGAGCGCGTAGACCACCACCACTCGGGGTCGACGACATGTACTGCTCGGCGGGTTCCTAGCATCGACAGAGTTCACGCTATTGGAGGTTGTCCTTGCCAACGTCACCACTGCATGAAGCCCATGAACGTGCCGGTGCCAGATTCACCGACTTCGGTGGGTGGACCATGCCCGTTCAGTACCAGAGTGTGCTCGAAGAGCATGCCGCTGTTCGTAGCGATGTCGGCATGTTCGATGTATCACACCTCGGTCGGTTCGAGGTGGTCGGAGCCGGATCTACGGACCTCCTCGTACGGCAACTGTGCAACGACATTCGCAAGATCGATCCCGGGAGGGCGCAGTACACGATGGCCCTCAACGCTTCGGGTGGTGTTGAGGATGACATCATCGTGTGGCGTATCGACGATGAGCGCTACTGGGTGATGCCGAACGGCACCAACTTCGACGAGATCGCCTCGCGCTTCGTGGCTTTCGCACCCGACACGGTCTCCATCACCGACCTCAGGGTACGTTCCGTGCTGCTGGCGATCCAGGGACCACGGGCAGCAGACGTATTGGAGTCTGTTCTTGGCATGGTGCCCGGTCGGTTTCGTGTGAGATCTGGCTCCTTCATGGGTCACGACATCACGGCTGCTGGCACGGGTTATACCGGCGAGAAGGGGGCGGAGGTGTACATAGATATCGCAGGGGCTGAAGCGCTTTGGGAGGCGTTCACAACAGCGGGGGCGAAGCCTGCGGCGCTCGGGGCACGCGACACACTCCGTCTCGAGATGGGCTACCCGCTATGGGGACACGATCTGGATGACGAGACCACTCCGCTCGAAGCGAATCTCGCATGGGTCGTCTCGTGGGACCACGACTTCATCGGTAGGGACGCACTCGAAGCTCAGCGAGGCCACCTGACCAAGAAGCTCGTATCCTTCACAACGGAGGGCCGGGCCATACCACGAGAGGGGTACGCCGTGACAACCGACACGGGCCACGGCACGGTGACGTCCGGCAACTTCTCACCAACGCTCCAGCATGGCATCGGCATGGCGTTCGTCTCTCCACCGCCTGGCCAAGGAGAATCACTTTCGATCGAGATCCGTGGTCGTCAGGTAGCTGGCGCCATTACCTCTGTTCCCTTCCTCGACCGGTGAACCCACTGGTCGGCATGATCGAGCCCGCGAATGCGGTTGCGGCTTCGCGCCTCGCGGATCCGAACGATCTTGCAGCGATCAGGGCATCTGGCGCCGCCATCGTTGAAGTTCCCCACATAGGTTGTCGCCCGGTGGACGATGGCATCCCACGATCGCTCGTTCGAATACGCCACTGGCCGAACATCGGTGGGTATCTAGAACGGGGAGATCCCGATGACATCGTTGCCTGGGCGCCATATCTCGCAGAGTCTCCCATCGAGGGAAGGGTGCTACAGATCGGACCACCCGACAATGGCGAGCGACCAAAACGATTGCAGTTCCTCCACCGTCTCATCAAGCGGCTTGAGCAACACCAAGGTGTGGTTGCCACACACAGACCACGATCAGCGCGGACGATCGTGTACACACCGGGAGTACCCAACGACATGCTGATGCCGATCAGCCAGCAGTTCCCGCACGCGGTTGAGCCGGTTCCCGAGCGACTCACGGAGTTCCCTGGTGGACTTGTGCTGACGGTGACGTCCGGCGTCTGGACCGACCCCGAAGGCTTCGCTAGATCGCTCGACGAAACCTTGCGCGAGTCGATCGCAAGTACATCTCCTGCGCGGGCCAGAGCAACGTGAACGTCCTAGGCGTTGACATAGGGGGCTCGGGAATCAAGAGTGCGACGGTAGATGTCCTCGATGGGGCGGTCACCTCCGAGCGGCTCCGATCTCCCACACCACAGCCCTCAACACCCGATGCCGTCCTTGCGACGATAGAAGCGCTTGTGACACAGCATGAGTGGAGCGGTGACGTTGGCATCACGATCCCTGGCGTCGTCGTATCGGGTGTTGTTCACACGGCTGCCAACATCGACGACGCATGGATCGGGCTCGATGCTCAGCGAATGTTCTCGAGCGCACTCGGCCGCCACGTTGCGGTGATCAACGATGCTGATGCAGCAGGGGTCGCCGAGGTTCGATTCGGTGCAGGCCGCAACATCACAGGAACCGTGCTGCTGCTCACCTTCGGTACGGGCATCGGCTCAGCGCTCGTCCACGATGGCGTTCTCGTGCCGAACACAGAACTTGGCCACCTGGAGTTCCGCGGCGATATCGCCGAAAGGTACGCCGCAGGCCGGCTCGTGAAGAGTGAGAACAATCCGATCGACTGGTGGGCTCGGCGGGTGAACGAGCTCCTCGCCTATATCGAGGTTCTGCTGTCCCCGCGGCTCATCATCATTGGTGGCGGAATATCGAAACGCTTCGACGAGTTCAAGGACGATCTCACAACCGATGCGGGCCTTCTTGCGGCGGAGCTGGGGAACAATGCAGGTATCGTCGGGGCAGCGCTCGCTGCAAACAAGGATGCACCATGACCGAAACGACAGGCACTCACACGACAGCGGATGGGGTCGAACTCTTCACCCGATCCTGGACTACCGACACACCCCGATACGATCTTCTCCTCGTGCATGGCCTTGGCGAGCACAGTGGCCGGTGGTCCCACGTCGGTGCGTTCTTCAACAAACACGGCGCCAACGTGCACACGTACGACCTCAGAGGACACGGGAAAAGCCCAGGTGACAGGGGCTACATCGCCGAATTCGACGAGTACTACAGTGACATCTCAGAGATGGCCTACGCCACAGCGGCAGCAACTGGCCGGCCCTGGGTTCTCTACGGCCACTCGCTCGGTGGACTCCAGTGCGCAGGTTTCCTCATCAATGACTATGAACCGCACCCCAACATCGCCGTGCTATCTGCGCCAGCTATGGCGGCAACCCGCGGTATCGACAGTGTGCTGAAGATGGCCTCGTCGGTTCTTGGAACGATAACTCCGAAGATCCGAGTTCCTTCCAACATCACGGGCGCCATGCTCTCGCGAGACGCATCGGTTGGGGAGGCGTACTTCGCCGATGATCTCGTCGAGACAAAGGCCACACCGAAATTCGCGAAGGTCATGTTCGCCGAACAGGCCAAACTTGCTGACAGCAACGGCACACTATCGATTCAGACACTTGTCATCCACGGTGCCGACGACGAACTTGTTCAGCCTTCAGCGAGCGCAGCGCTTGCTGGTTCCGACGCCGTAGAACGGAAGGTATATCCCGGGCTTCGCCACGAGATGCACAACGAACCCGAAGCAGATCAGGTACTGGGCGACATCGCTGACTGGATCGACCGCAAGTTGTTCGGTTAGGTCCGTCCTTGCGGGTTCATTCGAACACGTAGGCTGGCTTCACGACATCCTCGATGAGCCTGTATCGGTCTGGCCAGTCCCCGAACCCTGCCTCGATCGCATTGACCGTGACATGCCCGAGAACCGAACGAGAGAGTTGGAATGCTTCTGCCGCAAGCTGATACTCACTCGAAACGCTCACACCGGACATGAGGCGGTTATCCGTGTTGATCGAGACGTTGAACCCCTGCGCGAGTAGGGCACCAAACGGGTGCCCTACTGCTGTCCCATACGAGGCGGTGTGCAGATTCGATGTGATGGCAATCTCGAGCGGTATGCGGTGATCTCGCACCCGACGCGCAAACGCCCCAAGGTCGCTGATGCGAGAGCCATCGAAGTCGGTGTCGTCTGCGATGTGCACTCCGTGACCGATCCGCTGTGCGTCGCACAGTGCGAGGGCGCGCCATATCGAATGAGGTCCATCACCCTCACCAGCGTGGAGTGTCAAACCAAGGCCGTTCTGTCGCGCCAATCGGCAGGCCTCAAGATGGAGATCCGGCGGGAAACCCTTCTCCGGACCTGCAAGGTCGAACGCCACGACCCCCTGACCGATGAACGGGGTCGCCGCCTGCACAACGTCGAGCGAATCGGTGAGATGCCGAAGGGCAGCGACGATCAGATACACGGTGATGCCGAAGTCTCTCGACGCTCTCGCGAACCCGTCGAGGATCGCCTCGATCGCATCTTCTCGCGTAAGACCCCCCGGGGTTGAAAGACCAGGGTCGTATCGCACCTCGGCATACACAACACCGTCCGCCGCAAGATCCTCCGCAGACTCATACGCTATACGTGAGATCGACTCAGCAGTCTGCATGACGGCGGTCGTGTGGACGAACGCCTCGAGGTACCGTTCGAGTGAACCCGATCGTCCCTGGAAGAACCATGCTGCAAGTGAGTCTGCGTCATCCGCAGGGAGGTCGGTGTACCCCTCACTGTCCGCGATTTCCAGAATCGTGTCGACACGGAGTCCGCCATCAAGATGCTCGTGGAGCACAGCCTTGGGAAGCGCTATGAAGTCACGTGTGTCCATCGATCAGTGCAGTCGTGGATTGGAGGCGTAGATCCCTACGATCGAACCGGATCCAAGAACATGGCCATCGACTGCGGCATCCAGAGCGACGCGCGTGAAACCCGGTTCAAGCCCGAGTGTTTGGACGTCAAGAGCTGTCACTGTGAACTCATAGTGATGCACGATCGAGTCGTTCCACGGAGGCGCAGAGCCGTCATAGCCGTTCCACTCGCCCTCGAGTTCCGAATCACCCGTGAACCAACCGGTGTAATCGTTCTGCCCATGACTACCCACCGGTGCAGAGTCGGCTGCTTTCCCACGCGGTGTCACACCATGGGAGTGGGAGCCCTCTTCGATTTCCGTCACGGACGGGGGAATGTCGATGAGTAGCCAATGCGTGAAATCGACACGTGGCAGGTTGGCAGGCACCTCGCGGTCGGCCTGGTTCACATCGTCTGCCACACTCGGGCAATCGTGGTCGATACAGGTGATCACGAAAGATCTTGTTCCCTCTGGCACATCCGACCATGTGAGATGCGGATTCCTGTTGTCGCTGAAGGCGACAGGCCCGGGATCGGCTGGCACCGCCAGAGCGAAGCGAATGGGGATCTTCGCACCGTCTTGAAACGATGAACTCGACAACTGCATAACGGCCTCCACAAGTCTGCTCTGCGCGAGAATAGTGCCATGACAGTAACGGCACTCATCCTTGGATCCGGCCAGGACGGCGGATCTCCCCAGGTGGGCACATGGGGTGACGGGGGAATCGAGCGATCGGCATCCTCCGTTGCGATCATCACCCAGGATGGAGCAGCCCTCCTGTTCGATGTTTCGCCCGACTTCCGCATGCAGTACCAGTTCCTTGCCAGCTACATGGGTGAGGTGCCTGCGCTCGACGGTGTATTCATAACCCACGGACACATGGGCCACTACGCGGGACTCGTGCACTTCGGAATGGAGGCTGCAGCGACAGAAAGCCTCCCACTCTTCGCTCCTCGCTCGGTTCTGGACTACCTCTCAGCCAACGAGCCATGGGCCACACTGATCACCGACAAACGACTTGCACCTATCGAAATCGACGATGCCACGGCAACGATCGGTGGAGTATCCGTCCTAGCCGTTCCCGTACCCCATCGCGGGGAGTACACCGGCACAGTCGGTTTCTCCGTGCTCGTTCACGGCAGACCATGGCTCCTGTATCTCCCTGACATCGACGGGTGGGATGTATGGCCCGCGGCGATCGATACGATCGCCGATCACGATGTTGCGATTATCGACGCTACGTTCTCGTCGCTCGACGAGCTACCCCATCGGGACCTGTTGGCGATCAAACATCCGCTTGTCTCGGACACGATCGCCCGGTTCGCCCACCTCACGAAGACAACATCGATCGTTTTGTCCCATATCAATCACTCGAACCCGCTTGGGAAGGCTGACGCTGCCATCACCCAACAAGCTGAGGACGCTGGATTCGTGATCGCACGCGACGGGATGGTGATCCCACGTGCCTGAAGGACCCATCGCTGGTCAATTCCTCGTTGCAACGCCTGCGATCTCGACGCCACCGTTCGCGAGAGCTGTGATCTTGCTACTCGAACACGATGACACCGGAGCGATCGGAGTGATGCTGAACAGCGACAGCGGTCTTCTGCTGGCCGATGTGCTTCCCAACCTGATCTCTCTCGTCAACGAGCCGCCTCACGTTTTCATTGGCGGCCCCGTGAGTACCGACACCGCGCTGTGTCTCGCCCGATCGAGCAGCGGCCGGTTCATTCGCCCCTCTGCCCTCGGGAGCATCGGACTGATCGATCCTGCAGACCCACCCGACGACGTTCAAGATCTGAGGGTCTTCGCCGGGTACGCCGGTTGGGATCCTGGCCAGCTCGAAGCAGAGCTCGAGGACCAGGCCTGGTGGGTCACCCTGGCCGACGCCGACGCGATATTCGGCGATACCAACGATCTATGGCGTTCAACGGTACGTCGTGCACCAGGTCGTGTTCCCCTCTTTGGTACGTACACGGGCCACCCTTCGCACAACTGACAGGTGCTCGGTCTGCCAGACCCACGTTCTATGCTGTCTTCGTGGCAACAACCGTCCCGAAACTCCGACCCTCGCTTCGCTCGTCATCCCCTGGAACGGGCTACGAGCGGGACCTATGGCTGCAAGGCGCAGAGTTCATCGTCGGCATCGATGAAGTCGGGAAAGGTGCATGGGCGGGGCCCCTGACGGTCGGTGCGGTCGTGATACCACGCGACCGGCGAATCTACAAGGTCAGAGACTCCAAGCAGCTGACTCCGGCTGAGCGTGAGGGTATGGCCGACCGCATCAAGGACTGGGCGGTGTCGTGGGCGGTGGGACACGCTTCTGCGGCGGAATGTGATGACCTCGGTATGTCCGATGCCCAACGTCTTGCGACAAGACGCGCCCTCGCCGACCTCTCGGTAGATCCATCACACGCGCTGCTCGACGGCAATTGGGATTTCGTCGACACGATCGACACAACGACAATCGTCAAAGGAGACACGAAGTCGCTATCTATCGCCGCGGCATCGATCATCGCCAAGGTCACCAGGGACGCTCTGATGGCGGCGGAATCAGAAATGTTCCCGTGGTATTCGTTCGACGCCAACAAGGGATATCCATGTCACCGGCATCGGGCGGCACTCCGCATCCTCGGTCCCACGACGATACATCGCCGAACCTGGGTGTACATGCGGGATCTGGGATGGGACGGAATCATCGAATGCAGGGAACAATCAGAGCCCCTGAGCCTCTTCTGATCGACCGAACAAGGTAGGATCGGGGTATCTGGCACCGGCGGCAAGACACCGCCATTGTCTTCCATCGATAGCAGGTGAATCATGGCCGAGTCCATCAGACCAGGAAAACTCGACGCAACAGATTTTCTCCAGATCGACGAGCTCCTCTCCGGCGAGGAACGGCTTATGAGGAACACCGTGGCGCAGTTCGTAACCGACAAGGTGCTCCCGAACGTCGGGGACTGGTTCGATGAGGGTTTCTTCCCGCGAGACCTTGTCAAGGAGATGGGCGATATGGGGTTGCTGGGTATGCACCTCACCGGATACGGCTGTGCCGGAACGAGTGCGGTTGCGTATGGTCTCGCGTGTACCGAGCTTGAAGCAGGCGACTCCGGTGTACGGAGTTTCGTTTCCGTACAGGGATCCCTTGCGATGTACCCCATCTGGGCGTTCGGCTCGGAGGAACAGAAGCAGCGGTGGCTCCCTGGAATGGCAGCGGGAGAAACGATCGGTTGTTTCGGCCTCACCGAACCTGACTCGGGGTCCGACCCTGGCTCCATGCGAACGACCGCACGACGCGACGGGGACGACTGGGTACTCAAGGGTACGAAGATGTGGATCACGAACGGATCGATCGCCGATGTGGCGATCATCTGGGCGACAACTGACAATGGCGTTCGTGGCTTCATCGTCCCTACGGATACGCCAGGTTTCACGGCCAACACCATCCACAAGAAGATGTCGCTACGGATCTCGATCACAAGCGAACTCGTCCTCGACGACGTGCGTGTCCCAAGCGATGCGATCCTCCCAAACGTCTCGGGCCTCAAAGGACCCCTCTCCTGTCTCAACGAAGCGAGATTCGGGATCCTCTTCGGTGCCGTAGGTGCCGCTCGGGCTTGCTACGAAGCCGCTCTCGACTATGCCAAAGAACGTATCCAATTCGATCGCCCGATCGGATCGTTCCAGCTCACCCAGCGGAAACTCGTCGAGATGATGATCGGTGTGAACAACGGCATGCTGCTTGCTCTCCATCTTGGACGAAAACGAGACGAGGGGACCCTGGCAGCCGAACACGTCAGCTACGGCAAACTCGTCAACGTCCGGATGGCCCTCGAAACGGCGAGAGAGGCGAGGGGAGTGCTCGGTGCGAACGGGATCACGCTCGAGTACCCGGTCATTCGACACATGAACAATCTGGAGTCGGTGTACACCTACGAGGGAACCAACGAGATACATACCCTCGTTCTCGGCCAAGCGATCACAGGATTGTCCGCGTTCTCTTGATATCCCACCGGGCACTCAGCGGACCCATGAAGTGACCGAGTCGTCTGGGTGACGGATCGAAGGAACCCTCTGCGAGGTACCTTCCCATCATGCGTTTGATACTTGCGTCTGCATCTCCTCGTCGATCACTCCTGCTACGTGCGGCTGGCTACTCGTTCGACGTAGTGGCCGCCGATGTGGACGAGTCTGCCGTCAGGAATGAGTCGCCCGCAGAATTCGTCCTTCGCCTTAGCGAGAAAAAGGCGAAGGCGATCTCTGCCCAACCGCACGATGTGGTGCTCGGAGCAGATACCACGGTTGTCCACGATGGCGTCGCGATCGGCAAGCCGGAAGACGAAGACCGGGCTTTGGCAATGCTCATCGCCCTTGTGGGGCGAACACACTCCGTCCTTACGGGGTGGACGCTAGGAAACTCGCAGATGACACGATTCGGCGTCGAGGAGTCGTTCGTGACCTTCAACAGCCGCTCAAGCGATGAGCTTCGTACATACATCGAACGTACGGACCCGTTGGATAAGGCAGGTGCGTATGCCCTCCAGGGGGATAATGGATGGCTCGTTGCAGGGGTGAACGGATCACGATCGAACGTGATGGGTCTCCCGATCAGGGAGATCGTTGATGCTCTGACCGAGTTCGGGATAGCTCGTCACGAACGCTGACAGCCACTACCTGTCAGCGATCATCCCTGGAGAGCGTGCCCGACGACTTTGATCAGGTCAGATGTCTTGCCGGTAAGCAGGTAGTCGATGAGACGTTCGGACGTGAGGTGCGCTTGGCGGTTCGACACGAAGTGGACCGGCTTGGGAGCGATGTGGAATTCACCCTTCGTGAGTGTGCGGTGGCTCTGGGCGAAAGGCGCCCTTGCAACAGATTTCTGAGGCTTCGAGAACATCAATGTGTTGTGGACGACACCGACGCCACTCCCTATATCAGCAGATGTGCTGCCGGGAAACGCCCCCCAGGAACACTTCGATTGCAGGTACACAGCGGCGCTCCATGCGTTGATTCCGATTCCGCCGTATGCGAGGTTGGCGATCATGGCATCGATCGCTGCTGCATGTTCCTTCTCGGTCTTTGGATGCACGATGATGCTCACGCCGAGCGTTCCCGCGAGAACATCGTTCGCGAACGATGTGGCGGCAGCAACGTAGCTCGGAACATCCGCCCCCTGGAGTCGGACCACGGACAGCGCCGGCGCGAAATACTCGGTCGTAAAGGTTGGATCCGTCACTGCGGTCGGGTCGAGACCCGTAACGAGCACCCGCCGCGCCTCTGTCCCGAAAACCTCCGCCTTGCCAGACCCGTTGATCACAGCCTCACAGCGGTCATCCGCGCCGGGGTAGTAAGCGTCCCTATCGTCGAGACGGCCAAGCAGGACCCGGATCTCGTCAACAAAGGCATCGGCAAGACTCCACGAAGCGGGCAGTACGAGAACCTGTGTCGCGATACAGTTAAATCCGGAGTTGTTGATCTTCGAAGAGACGACGTTCTCCGCCTGGAAAGTGAGATCGGCACGCGACCAGTCGCCAGGGACAACGATCGTCGGCGATACTCCACCAAGTTCGGCCGAGATAGGTTTGTCGTTGATCGCCCTGTCGGCCACGCGGTTCGCATCACCAACAGGCCCTGATCCATAGCGAATCGCGTCGTAGGTCTGAGCGCTTCCTGTGATGTGGATCGCATCGATGCCGTCGTGGGAAGTGAGGTATGCGCCGACATCGCCGCCCCCGTACACGAACCGCACGAACCCGCCATCCACGAAATCAGCAAAGATCTCCTCGAAAACCTCGCCGAGGTACTCGTTGACAGGATTCATCTTGAGCAACGTCACGTGGCCCTCATTGAACAGTTTGAAGATGATGTCGAGCGGTGGGATCGACGCGACGTTGCCAGCTCCGAGGACCAAACACACCGAACCCTCGACCTGCTCCTGGTGGTAGAAGGATCCAACTGTCCCGCTCAGGGTCGCCAAAGTAACGGAAGGATCCATCCATACCTGCGCGGACGAGCCGGAGAATAGGATCCTGTCACTCAAAGACGAGGGGGACACCTCCACGACGACCTGACCATCCGATCTGGTGTACGTTCGATAGCCTTCAAGCACGTCTCGACCCTCGGCGATGGCGCTCAAGGTGCTCTCAAGGGTGTTGAGAGCGTCGATCAGCCCATAGGGACCGGCCAGCCATTCCTCTCCGGCGAGGGGGGATTCCGGTGAGATGCCCTTTGCGTCACAAGCGATGTGCACCCAGCGTGTGGCCTGTTCTCCCGCCCGAACACGAAGATCCCGCAGCAACGTGATCTTGCGCTCGATAGCGAGCGATGCCCACGCTCCTTTCGACGCTTGGAGGTCCGC
>JAMBLJ010000156.1 GCA_023336815.1 Actinomycetes bacterium | reverse complement strand
GCACTCTGTCTTGAGAAGCCCAACCAACAGTCGTCGGATGACTCAAGTCCCCATCCCCCTGCATCACGACTGCGTCGCTCTGCCGTCCCCCTTGAAAGGGGGACTGGGGACAAGCGAGTCCTCGAGCTCAGGGGATAGGAGCCCGCGCGATGCCGGGTCACGGAGTTGCGAAGCAACTCCCAAGGAACGCGAAAGCGTTCCCGCCCTCGGCGTTCCCGATCAGCCGTCACCCTCGAAACGGGGACTGATCGCTTGGGCGTAGATCTCGATGGGGTGGAGGATCTCGTATCCTGAATCGAGGTAACGACGAAGCTGCATCTCGCAGCCCGCATTTGCCGAGGCAACCAGATCGATACCAGCGTCCGCGACCTTCGCAGCCTTGGCGGTACCAAGCTGTGCCGCGGTCTCCGGGTGGTCAACCTGGTAGAGGCCCGCCGCTCCACAGCAGAGCCCACCGGCATCGACATCGACGATCTCGTAGCCAGCGGCTTCGAGAATCCGCCTTGGCTGGTCGACGATCCTCTGTCCGTGTTCGAGATGACACGGATCCTGGACCGCTACCTGCCGACCCGACTGCGGAAGAACAGGCAGCCGACCAGCCTCGATGGCATCAGCGACAACTTCAGTCACATCACGGGTCCTCGACGCGAGGTCGGCTCCTGCCTCACCATGGGCCGCGTACTGCTTGATGTGAGCGCCACATCCGGCAACATTTACAACGACGGTCGGAGCGTCCGCGAATGCCCTGATGTTCTCGCAAGCCATGGCGGCCGCTGGTCTGCCGAACCCACTGTGGCTGGCGAGCGCACCACAACACGTCTGGTTGGCCGGGGCATCAACGTGGTACCCGGCGGCAACGAGAACTTCGATAGTCGCCGCGTGGACACCTGAAAACCAGACATCTGCGACGCACCCAGAGAAGAGAACGACCCGCTCGGTGCCTACAGCGTTCTCGACATCACCCCATGAGCCACCCCTCGCCGTTGGCAACGGCAGCGGGATTCGTCGAAGCCCTCGCGTTACCTGACCCACACGAGGGAGGAGGGACAGCGCACCGACCCTCTGGCCGAAGGCGGCGAGAAGCGAGACAAGACGCAACAACAGCGGTGACCTCAGGGCTCGACCCAGCAGCAACCTACGCACACGCACACCTCGACGCGGCAGCTGAGCGACAGCCTCAGATCGTGCGCTCTCCATGATCGAACCGAACGGGACCATGGACGGACAGATGGTCTCACAGGCGCGGCACTGCAAGCAGAAGGAGGTGATCTCATCGAACCGTTCGTCCAACACCGCCCGGTTCTCACCAACCGCCGAGATCGCGGCAAGCCTGCCCCTCGGCGACGCTGTCTCATCACCGGTGAGCCGGAATGTTGGGCACACCGGTAGACACAAACCGCAGGTGACGCACGAATCAAGGTCGACCATCGAAGGAGGATGCGTCGTGACCCACGGACTATCGGCAATCATCACACACCTCCAGGAAGCACACCACGGTTGAGAATGCCCTCTGGATCGAAGAGATGCTTCATCCGTTGTTGGAGCTCGATCGTGTTGCCGGGGGAACCCCATCGCTGGCGGGATGAAAGCCCTGGAGCGGTAACGACAACGGATCCACCGAGGCCTTGAGCCCACAGACGCAGGCTCTCGAGAACAGCATCGTCGTGAGCGGAAAGACCGAACTCGACGATGCCCACGCCGTGTTGTCCGACGAACCACAACGGATCTATCTCTCGCACCCGCACGAGTGCATCATCGATCATCCTGGCGGGGACCCGAACCTCCGCATAGACCGGGGGTTGATCATGGCAAGGCCAATCGAACCCCTCGACCGCTGTACCGCCGAGTAGTGCGACGTCGCTTTCGACGGTTGCAACACTTCCATGGACGTAGGCGGACACTCCCTCACCAGTTTCGAGAATCGCGACGGGCCGATACAAACGATCAAGAGCGGATCCTGCATTGTCTACCCGCACCGTCCTCGAGGCCGGTGCCATTGGCCACAGCTTCAAACAGACGCTTCCAATGACACCAAGCGATCCGAACGATCCGGTCGCAAGTCGGGAGAGGTCGTATCCGGTCACGTTCTTGACAAGTCGGCCACCTGCACGGACAACGTCACCGTATCCGGTGGCCATGGTGACCTCGAGGACCCGATCACGGGTCGGGCCGTACCGGAGTCGCGCATACCCCGATGCTCCGGAAGCAACCACGCCGCCTACCGTGCGAGAAGGACTCGATTCGGGTAGTACAGCGGAGTGTCCACGGTCAGCGAGGACGTCCTCAAGATCACCTATCGACATTCCAGCACCGACAACGATCGTCAGATCGTCTGGTTGATATTCGATGACTCCCGCCATCGAGGATGTGGAAAGCGCAATGTTCGAACGGGGTTCCCGCATCGTCGAGCCGGATCCGATCGGCAGAATCGAAAAGCCATGTTCGGTTGCATGACGGATCACCTGTGCAGCCTCATCGACCGTTCGTGGTGCAACGACGATCTCACATCTTGCTGTTGTTACAGACGGTTCCATCGCGATCTCCGGGAAAGAGGAGGAGATCGAAGTGCCAATGTCGGTCACAGCGGACCACCCGATGCGTCGAAACATCGCGAGCCCTTTGGAAGGACCTTGTCAGGGTTCATCAGGCCGTCGGGATCGAACGCCTCCTTGATCCTTGCCTGGGCATCGAGATCCGCTGCCGAGAATACGAGAGGCATAAGATCACGCTTCTCGACACCGATGCCGTGCTCACCCGACAACGATCCGCCAGCCTCGATCGACACGAGGACCATCTCCCTTGCGGCCGCCTGAACGCGTCCGAGTGCGCCTGGCTCTTTTGCGTCGAACGCCACAAGGGGGTGCAGGTTCCCGTCGCCTGCGTGGAAGACGTTCATCATCGTCAACCCGTACCGGTCAGCGATCTCATAGATTCGCTCCATGACTTCGACCAGCCTCGTCCGTGGAACAACCGTGTCGTGGAGGTAGTAGTCGGGCGCAGCCTGGGCGACAGCGCCAAACGCGGACTTTCGACCCTTCCACAGGAGTTCACGTTCGTCGATATCCACAGCGACCCTGACATCGATCGCGCGGTTGTCCTGCGCGATCGCAGAGATACGTTGGGTGTCGGATCTGACGGATGCTGGCGTGCCCGTGACCTCGGCGAGGAGTACAGCTTCGGCGTCGAGTGGATATCCCGCGTGGACAAAGTTCTCGACCGCCTCGACCATCCGCTTGTCCATCATCTCAAGGGCGGCAGGGATGAGCCCCGAAGCGATGACGTCGGATACGGTGGTGGCAGCCGATTCGACGCTCGGGAAACCGATGAGCAACGTCGCCACATCCGGTGGATCTTGCATCAGACGAACAAGCACTCTGGTTACGATCCCGAGCGTTCCCTCCGAGCCGACAACGACCGCACGAAGATCAAGACCAGGCGTATCCGGCGCATCACCACCAACAATCACAACCTCACCCGTAGGGGTAACGAGCTCCGCTGCGTATATGTGCGCGACAGTGGTGCCATCAGCAAGACAGTGCGGGCCACCCGCATTGGTGCCCACATTTCCCCCGATGGTGCAGGCTTGCTGGCTCGATGGGTCGGGAGCGAAGTGGAGACCGTATGGCTTCATCTTCCTGGAAAGGTCAAGGTTGACAACTCCGGGGCCAACCCACACCGAGCGACCGACCGTGTCTACCTCACCGATGGACGCAAGACGAGTAAGTACGACAAGAAGCCCTGGCCGAACTGGAACAGCCCCACCGGCGAGTCCGGTTCCGGCTCCCCTCGGCACGATCGGCGTGTCGTACTGGTTGGCTAGCCGTACGACAGCAGCCACCTCTTGCGTCGTGTCGGGGAGAACCGCAGCTATGACATGGCCGCTGACCACACCTGCATCCTTGGCGAACACAGCAAGATCCAGAGGATGATGTCGCACACGGTCAGAGCCAAGAAGACGTTCGAGATCGGCGATCAGCGACATAGCCATACAGTAGGCAACCGGTCGGACAGAGCCGTCTCCGGGTGCGTCTGCCCGACTAGGTAGCTCTGCCCCACCCACCACCACCAGGGGTCAGGACAACGAGTTCGTCGCCAGCCGAAACCTCGACTGTGCACTTTCCTGGAAGCTGCTCCCGCGACCCGTTCGCCCTGATCAGCCAGTCTTCGCCCAGCGCACCGTTTCCGCCACCAGCAAGTCCCCAGGGCGCGATCGAACGACGCTCACCCATGAGTGATACGACGGCATCCTCCGCAAAGGTGATGGCACGCTCGATGCCGTCCCCACCGGGGTACTGCCCGTCTCCGCCGCTACCGTCGCGCAACGTGTACCGCGTCACGGTGAAGGGATAGTGCGTGCTCAGCGATGTGATAGGTGTGTTCTTGGTATTCGTCATCCCTGTCTGAATACCCGACTGGCCGCGTCTTCCAGGCCGACCACCCTGACCGCCGGCAACCGTCTCGTAGTATGCGAAACCATCGTTTCCGATGAGGACATTGTTCATCGTCCCCTGACTCGCTGCGGGAACCCTGTCCGGAGCGAATGTGGCGAGAGCACCGAGAAGTACATCGGCGATGCGTTGGGACGTTTCGACGTTGCCAGCGGCAACAGCGACGGGAGCCTGAGCGTCGGTGATCGTGCCAGGCTTCGTGATGAGTTCCAACGGACGGTTTGCACCCCCCGTAGCGGGAATGGATGGATCCGTCGCAACACGAATCGCAAACGACATACAGGACCACGTGACCGCACGGACCGCGTTGATGTTCCCCTGCACCTGGGGCGCCGACCGTGAAAAATCGGCTGATATCTGATCTCCATCGACGGCCAGGTCTACCGAGATCGGTACGTGATCGCCCTGCCACTCCATAAAATCGGTGAACGAAGCCTCGCCGTCTGGGAGGCCGGTGATCGCCGCTCGCATCCTGCGCTCACCGTAGTCGAGTAGTTCTGTTGTCATCCGGGAGAACTCCCGGGTTCCAACGTTGGTGATCAGTGTCTCCAGGCGAAACGCCCCGGCCTCGTTGGCTCCGAGCTGCGCCGACAGATCACCAAGCCGTTCTGCAGGTGTTCTCGTCGCATCGAGGAACGGTTCGAGGAACGGTTCGAGCCAACGGCCAGCCGCAACGGCCTTCATCGGGGACACCACAATGCCTTCTTGCTCTACCCGGGTGGCGTGGGCAGGCATGGAGCCAGGGGCCTCGCCACCTACGTCTGCGTGATGGGCGCGGTTCGCAACCCATGCCACGAGTCTGGAATCGACATAGACGGGGCGTACGAGGGTCAGGTCGTTGAGGTGGGTACCGCCCTTGAACGGGTCGTTCACGGCGAAGTGCTCACCTGGTGTGGGCTCAGTGCCCATGACGTCGATGACGGCAGCAACCGACGCGGGCATGGACCCAAGGTGCACAGGAATATGCTCTGCCTGGGCGAGCATCTGACCGTCAGGACCGAAGACAGCTGCGGAACAATCGATCCGCTCCTTGATATTTGGCGAGTAGGCCGTGTTACGCAGAACGATCCCCATGTCTTCGGCGATACGTGTGAGTTGGCTGCGAATGACCTCGAGCGCGATCGTGTCGATGTTCACCACGTGATCTCCAGAGAGCCGTTCTTGTGAACGACGCATCGTTCACCTTCGTCGAGAAAGGTTGTTGCCTCGGATTCTTCGACTACGGCTGGACCCTCGACGACATCACCGACACTCAGCGAATCCCTGCGGTAGATCGACGCCTTCACCCAGCCTCGACGACCGACAACCGGGCGGCTGCCAGGTGGTGTCGACCTTGTGCGTTGCCACAGACCAAGAACATCCATCGTGATCGCTTCCTCACCCGACACAGCGCATCTCACTGCGACAACCTCGACGGGATCGTTGGGTCTCGAGAATCCGTTACGGGTCTCATGGAGGTCGTTGAAAGCGGCGATCGTTTCACCAAACGACTCATCGGGCTGCCACGGAACACCGATCTCGTGTGACTGGCCCAGGTAACGAATATCGAGTGTGCACTGTGATTCGACAGCCTCAGAACCAGCCGCTCGCAAAGTTGCCCGACCTTCGGCCTCCAACGATCGTGCAATCGGGGCGAGCGTTGTAGACGATTCATCGTCGACAAGTACTGCACGGACGAGATCAACCCTCGGAGGTGCGAGAAGCAAGCCCAGGGCAGAGAAGACCCCACCGTGAGGTGGTATCGCGACCCCCGACATGCCGAGAACCCTCGCTAGGGCAACCGCGTGCAGGCCACCAGCACCCCCAAACGCAAGGAGGGATGCCCCAGCCGGATCAGAACCTCGCTCGACGGACACGGTTCTGATCGCTCCGGCCATCACCTCTTCAGCGATCGCCACGATGCCTAGCGCAGCATCGATAACGTCGAGACCGAGAGTGTCTGCCACCGATCGGACGGCGCCATGTGCAGCGTCGCCGTCTATAGCCAGATCGCCACCAAGCAAGGCGCCGGAATCGATCCGCCCGAGAACTACGTTCGCATCCGTCACGGTCGGCTCCTTGCCTCCCCGCCCGTAGCAGGCGGGTCCAGGATCAGAGCCCGCTGACTGTGGACCCACACGCAAGGCGCCTCCGGCGTCGATCCATGCGATCGATCCACCACCTGCACCGACCGTGTGGATCCCAGCAGAGGGCATACGACACACGTAGCCGGCGATACGTCGTTCATACGAGACATCGATCACGCCGTCGTCGATGCTGCAGACGTCGGTGGAGGTTCCACCCATGTCGAAGGAGACGATATGGGGAAGGGCAAGGTCAGCAGCGAACCGCTGCGCCGCCACAACACCACCAGCGGGTCCGGACAAGAGAATCGCCGAAGGCAGCACTGAGGCGGCATCAAGCGACATCAGACCCCCGGATGATCGCATTACAGCTACTGAACCGACGAGCGATCCATCGACGAACGTCGCATCAACCGTATCAAGATATCGGCCGGTGACCGGAGATAGATACGCGTTGAGCACCGTTGTTGAGACCCGTTCAAATTCACGGAACTCCGGGGATACGACGGATGATCGACTGATCGAGAGATTCGGACTTCTCTCGGCAATACGTCTCTCGATCTCGGCTTCCGCCGCTGCATCCACATGACCATCGATCATGGCGATCGCAACTGCGTCGACGCCATCGAGATCGATGCCTCCGATTTCACCGCCGTCTACACCAAATCGGTCCTTGCGACTGACCAGAGGGTCCGGACGATCAGCGAACGGGTCATACAGCGACGGTCGATCCTGTCTCCCGATCTCGATGACATCCTCGAATCCCGCGTCGGTCACGAGAACCGTCCTTGCACCATCGCGTTCGAGTAAGGCATTCGTTGCGACGGTTGTGCCGTTCACAAAGGACTCAACGATGGCATTACCGGCGAGGCGTCCAAGTCCTTCGGCGATCGCTTCACTCTGAACCACCGAGGTTGGGATCTTGGCTGTTGTCACAGTTCCCTCATGCACGAGCACGAGATCCGTGAACGTCCCTCCAACGTCCGCACCGAGGATCATGGACATGTCTTCTCCTCGGTTGTTCGGACAATGGGTGAACGTACAGAGATGAGCGGACCGCACCGTTCTCGTGGTCAGTGATCTGTGCCAGTACGATACCGTGACCAGCTTCGAGAGGTGATCGTGTCCGTTGTCGTAGAGAACACACCCAATCCCCGTGCAATGAAGTTCACCATGGGTGTCCCTGTCGGTGGACCAGCGACCTACACCGATGCCACAGCCGCCGACCCACGGGTTGCCGCCGTGTTCAGCGTCTCAGGAGTCCAATCGCTCTTCATGACCGGCGACTTCGTGACGGTCACACGTTCCGACGATGGAAACTGGGAGACGATCGTCCCTCAGGTTGTCGCGATCCTCGAGGAGTCGTTCACGTAGTCCTGCGAACGCCTAGGTTGCATCTATCCCTCGTACAACATCGAACCCCTCGTCCTTCCACCCCTCGAGCCCACCGATCATCTTCTTGACAGGACGACCGAGTTCCGCCAGACGAAGAGCCGCCTTGTCTGCGCCGTTGCAGTGAGGGCCAGAGCAGTACACGACGAACACGGTTTCGGAAGGCCACCTGGTCAGGTTGCGCTCGATGATTCGTCCGTGCGGTAGATTCAGCGCACCCGGAACGTGGCCCGCTTCGTAGAGATCTGGACTCCGCACATCGAGAAGAACGAAATCCATCTCGACTTTTTCGGTCGCTGAATGGGTGTCCCAGCAGTCGGTCTCGAAACTCAAGAGTTTCCCAAAATGCTCTATCGCATCGCTGCTCGACGCAGGCGGTATGTTGGTCACCGCCGAGTTCATTGGCCTGTTCACGGTAGCTCCCGGAGTCGATCTCGGGACGCTACCAGCTCGCAGGGTGTCCCGAAACAGACCAGGATCCGCGCTGGCCTCGCGATCATGGAGATTCGGACACGGGGCCACCAGTCGGCCGCGGATCATCCCGTTCGGGAACTCCCAGATCGGGAACAGGGATCGTCACAGGTGGCCCGAAGATGCCAGCTGTCTCATCACCTGTGACGACCTCGACAGAGACCGCGGCAACAGGGTCCCTTATGAATCCATCGTCGGACAGCGAGATCGTACGGAAAACAACATCGACAGTCTCGTGCCCGACATCATCGCTACCGGTCAGAGCGATGGCCCTGGCCCACTCCACGTACATGCCAGGTTCGGGGCGCGACACCGATGACTCGTCTGCACTCGAGTCCGGTACACCAACTGAGTCGAGGGACCGTTGGGTCTCAGGTGAACCGTCGGTCGT